>CALEIW010000227.1 GCA_937876055.1 uncultured euryarchaeote | reverse complement strand
ATGCCCTGAAGACAACCGGAGAAAAATGCGGTCTTCAACCGTTGTATGCCTTCCGGCTAAAAGGCGTTAGAGGTGATAGTTGGAGAGTGATGAAAGTTCCAGTAGATGGGCTAACAGGAAAACTTCGAGTCCTATCTAGAAGTATTCCGAATGTTCCACTTACGAGAAATGGTTCTCCATACCTAAATTGGCACGACGGTATGCCATTACATAGATTCCTAGCATTAATCAGTCGCTCAGATGGTGCAAGGGCTATCGAAAAATCGACCAACTTCGAGGAAATTAGCCGCAGAATACAGGATACCGGTAGTCCTTCTGAGACCAGTCCTTCAGGTGATTATTCGCTCTCTGTGGAATCACCAGATAGTCTCGATTCGGCGTAATCGAGTTGCGCCTTGGCCTGTTCGAGTTCCTGATGGAGTTCATCCAAATTAGCCTGCCTTAGTAATCTAGCGATTGCGGCTGTGTCACGACGTAGGCTATCTAATTCTCGAGATTGTTTGCGTTCGGGAATCTCCCCCCGCTCAGCCATGTTATCCCGAGGAGTCATCAGGTCAAGTCAGTTGCGGATTCATTGACGAGTATTCAAGTGGGGGCAGCAAAGGCGGATAGTCATGGAAAGAGGCCTGAGCCTGAATCAGATTCTCTTTGTCGGATTACTGGCTTGGGCTGGAATTCGGGGCTGGGCTCCAATTTGGGCTCTAGTATTGATTGCAGGATGGTATTTTGCTTTGGTCTATTTAGAACAGAATGGAACCTTGGACAAATGGAATGCAACTAGAGTGCTTGGAATCATATTGATGCTAAGAACGGGTAAGGGCAAGATTGCCCTTGAACAGTTGGCTAAACCACGCAGATTTTGGAGGGCATATGGAGAATTTTCGATTTGGTTGTGCTTCATAGTAATGTTCGGTGTTATACTGTTGATAATCAGTGCAGCTCTGGCAACCGCAGCGGCTCCTGCCCAACAAGATGTATTACCTGCATCAGATCTTCTTCTCATTCCAGGTGTGACTAGTTTTGTTCCATTCTGGTGGCCAATTATCGCTCTGATTTTTGCCTTAGTTATTCACGAATATAGTCACGGAATACAGGCTAGGGCACACGGTATGCAAGTGCGATCATTCGGACTTCTTCTAGCCGGTTTACTCCCTGTTGGGGCATTTGCTGAACCCGAGTATGAGGAAATGTCCCGCGCACCCAGAAGAGAAAGAATGCGATTATTCGCCGCTGGACCTTCAATCAATCTGATTGCCACATTTATTGTCTTAGTTTTGTTATCCGCAACAGCGAATGGATTTGTTGCAAAAACTCCCGGAGTCCATGCAACAGGGATTATTGCTGAAACTGGGGCTCAGGATGCCGGGTTAAACGCGTACGAAACCATCACTCAGATCGACGATTCTGTAGTGGCTAATCGTGATGATTTTACCGAGGTAATGAAGGGTTATTCATCCGGGGAGGTAGCCAATTTCACCGTAATTTCGTCTCAAGCCAATGTTTCAGAAACAAGGGTCATCGAAATCACCTTTACTGATCGTTGGCAGTATCATATGGACCAATGCCAACAAACCAGTGGCTGTGATATGGAAGAAACTAGAGTGTTAATGGAGGCACAAGGAATCGAACAAGGTGACGCCTTTGTTGGAGTCAGTAATCTCCGCTCAAACACAGCAGCAGTTGATGGTTGGAGCTTCTTAGCTGATGATGATTTTAGCGGGCTTCAGAAAGGATTGATTTTGCTGGTGGCGCCGTTGATTTTGTTAGGGGTTCCGATTCAAAATGATGGCCACACGATGCCTCTAGAAGAACGGGCGATGTTGACTGCTGGAGATGGGATAATTGCCTCAAACATCGGAACTGAAGGTATGTTGGCGGCTTTCGATTTCCTTTTCTGGCTGGCTTGGATTAATTTCCTACTTGGATTCGCCAATCTAATCCCAATGATTCCATTCGATGGCGGCCATATCTTCAGAGACGCCACGCATTCAACAATGCGATTCATTATGCGTGGTGGAGACCCAATTCGTATTGAGAATGCGGCAAACAGGTTGAGTTCGATGAGTAGTCTTCTAGTGTTGTTCATTGTAATTATCCCAATCATTTTACCTCGATTGGTAAGTTGAGAGAATGGACTATTCTTCCTCATATGATTGAGATTGATTCTTACTATTTATTCGATCTGTAATCATCTCAATGATTACAGGAGTGGCAATTACTATAGCGACCATAATCGCTAGATTGCTCCAAGAATTGGGAGTGACTTGACCATCTGTTCCACTAGCATAGAGCTTCACAGCACCTACCCAAGGAATTTCCAATGAAGCGACACCAATAATCCACTCATCCTTGATTGCGGTAACCAACTCACCATTTTCATCAGTAAGTGATTGCTGATCGTATTGGCAGCCGTTGCTCCATCGATTATCTCCTGTAGTAATGTAGCCCTCATGTTGAGGCACCCAATTACTAACCGTTAGTTTCGAGTTACCATGGTAGCAATCGTAATCCAATTCCACAGTAATTGAATCTGCGGCTACAATATCTGTTCCTGGTACATCCCAACCTCCGTTAGGATTCTCTACAGCTTTGAATAAAGCACGATGAATTACAGGAGTATCGCTACCACCATTCTTCCTGAATATTATCACATCGCCGGGCATTCCATGAGTTTCGTAACCTTCGTGCTTACCACCAATTTGTGTTGCTTCTGCAAAGGTGATTATTTGGTGGCGATCAGGAGACATTACTAGGACTAAGTCGCCTGGGTCTATCGCTCCTACCGAACCTTGCTCAGGGTCATGCATCATAGATCCAGATTCCACCACGACCATGGGTGGATAAGTGCCGGTTGCAATAGTCATCGAACCCAGTAAGAGTATGACCAATCCTATTGCAAGACTCGCCTCTCGCTTGAGAACTTGAATATCCACAATTACTCCTCCTCAATGTGAGTCAAAGCCTTGCTACTTTCAGTATCAGACGTGTCTTCTAGATTAGCAGGTCTAGTCAAAAACACCATGGTCAAAGAGGCGGCAGCGAGAAGGACACTAACTCCATCAAAATGGGGGGCAGCTGAGTGAACCGAAGAGTCTCCAGAAAGCCACAGGGTTAGATCCACAGTGAATTCCCTAGGGCCTCCTCCCTGTTTGGCGAGGCCAAAAATCATGTTGTAAAGCAAGAGGCCGGCACTAATTGATGAAAAGCCTAGAATTGTACGATTTGCATCTCTATCCCGCAAAATATTGGCCCCAGGAAGCAATACAGACAATTGAGAGTTTGTGGTATTCCACCAAGTGCTAGAATATGGGGAAGACTCGTTGGAATTTGATTCTAAAGAAATTTCATCCCAAGGCTCAGATACTCTTTCTTCGGAATCTTCGGATATCTCCGTCATGGATTCTATTGACCTTGCTCCTGCAGGTTTAATGTGTCTAAATCTGGAGCCGACTTTAATCCCCAATTCATTGTAAAGTCTCACAAGATGGGATTGGTATACTGGACCGAGCATGTCCGCGGCTTCCTCGGCTTCCTTACGCCGTCTGAGGACCTCTGGACGTGAATCAAGTAGGAGTATTTCGTCAAGGGCCGCCTTGTGACCGAGATATACAAAAAATTCTGGCACTATCCAAAAGGCTAGAGTTCCTCCAACGATTAAACCAAGCCAACTCCAGGGAACCCACATTTCCTTTGAGTCGTCTGTTGTACCACCTAGAACAAACAAGAAAAGTAGACCCCAAATTGTTGCCGCAAGAGAGAGTATTGTAAGAGACGAAACTATTCGGAAATGGTTGTCTTTTTGGCCCATCCACCATCGCTGGAAGGTATTCGTCAGAAGCTTGAGCGGCCCTGCCATCGTCCACTGGGTTCCGCTCATGGATTATGTCCCTTGTCGCGTAACGTTCCAATGGATTCATGTTTAAATCAATCTGCCGTGCCCTCATGAATCGTACAGTCAATGCTGCATTAATCGCTCTGGTCTTGTTTATTTCTGGCTGCACATCACCATCCCCTCCTGATATGGATAATGATGGTATTTCTGACGAAGAGGACCAAGATATTGATGGAGACGGATTCAATAACACATTAGAGATAAATTGCAATAGTGACCCTCAAAATAACACTTCAATACCTTCAGATATCGATAACGATGGCATATGTGATACTGTAGATTTGGATATTGATGGAGATGGTTTACCCAACGATTGGGAAGAAGAGAGAGGCTTTGATCCGCATGACGCGGAAAGTAAGATCACCTGCCATGGACGAAGTGAATATTGTCTTAGGACCTATGATGATTTCACATTTGCAGAATCACACAATTCATTTTCCACACCTGAAGATGGAATTATTGCGGGAATAAATCATTTAACTGGTCTAGAAAGTCAATGGAATGACGGCATAAGAGCATTTATGCTAGACCCGTATCATCCTTCTGAATTACAAAATGATAGGGAAGATATTGTGTTTTGTCATGCCATAGGTGTCGCAAATGCGCCTCCGTGCTTGTTTGGAAGTGTAGACGCATTCTCTTGGTTGAGGAATCTAGGATCTCTACACAACAACAGTACCGGAGATGTCGTCAGTCTGTTAATTCAAAATCACAGAGTCCCCGGTGAACATTTAGAATATCTTTTCAATGAAACCGGAATTTTAGATAGAGCATTCATCCATGAATTAGGCACTCCATGGCCATCAATCGGTGACATGGCTTTAGCAAAAATCGATGTTGTAATCTATATTGAGCTTGAATACGAAGAAAATTTTTCTAAATTATTACCGGCTTGGAAACATACTTGGGATACGCCTTATGGCGAATCCGAACAGGAGGAGATGTCTTGCAATCTAGGAAGAGGAGATTCAGCCCAACCTGTTTGGCATATGAATAACTGGCTGAGTACTTTCGGTCTTGCTGATGCAAATAAAGCAGCGCAGGTGAACGATTACGAAACTCTGTTGAATAGGGCTTTGTTATGTTGGGAGGAGGTTGGAAATAGGCCAACTTTCATTGCAGTTGATTACTGGGAACAAGGAGAACTGACGAATGTTACAATAACTCTGAATAAAATGGAACATTGGACAGATGAAATTCCTCTTCACCCTTGATTTGTATTACGAAAAACAAACACCAATCTAGAACCAATCGGTTCATGTTGGTCGGACTATGCCACAGACTCGATGTCTGCCGAGGCTCTCGAACTTCTACACCCACAAGTTCGGGAATTAGTTGAGCAGCGAGGCTGGAAATTGACTCCGGTGCAAGAGGCCGCAACCGCAGATTTGGTTAATGGGAAGAACCGGATTTTAGTCGCGCCAACGGGTAGCGGAAAAACAGAAGCGGCGGTTCTTCCAATTGCTTCGAGAGCCCTGAAGGAAGATTGGAATTCTCTATCGATATTGTATATTACACCGCTTAGAGCATTAAATCGAGATATTGACAGACGGTTGGCTAACTTACTCGAACCGCTTGGCATAAGTGTTGGACTACGCCACGGTGACACCAGTCAAAAAGAGAGAACTAAGCAATCAAAGAAGCCTCCAAATTTGCTAGTGACAACTCCTGAGACTGCTCAGATTATGTTGCTAGGAAGCCGATTGAGAAAACATTTAGCAGGAGTAAAGGCAGTTATTTTGGACGAAGTTCACGATTTGGCCGCTAGTGAGAGAGGAGCACAACTATTGATTGGACTCGAGAGAATTGCTGGCTTGGACGGAACTAGCGGGAGATTTCAGAGAGTTGGACTTTCAGCAACTGTGGGTAATCCAGAGGAGGTCGCTAATTGGATGTCGGCGGGGGCAAAACCAATTTTTGGCCCCGCCCCAAGAACAACCAAGGTTACCGTTCATCGAGAAACCCCGACCGCGGAAGATGACCTATTAGCAGGTGAGTGGGCGATTTCTCCAAAGTCGATTGCCGCATTTCGTCATCTTGCAAATACACTGATTGAAGATTCGCCTTCGCTTGTTTTCGTAAACTCTAGATCTAGTGCGGAAACAGTTGCACAAAGGTTGGCTTCGATTGTTCCTGAAATCCAAGTTGGTGTCCATCATGGAAGCCTAGCGGCTGAAACCAGACGTGAGATGGAGGAGGCTCTTCGAGCCGGCGAATTACATGGATTAATTTGTACTTCTAGTCTTGAATTGGGTATTGATATCGGAAGTATTCGAAGAGTTCACCAGTTGAACAGCCCAAGGGCCGTAGACAGGATGTTGCAACGTGTCGGGAGGGCTGAGCATCACCTAGGAGGAACAGGAAGAGGTGATGTCTTGGCTTGGGAAATTGATGATATCGCAGAATGTGCAGTGATTGCAAGACGTGCTATGGCCGGTGAATTGGAAGGCGTTGAATGGAGATACAATCCGGCCATTGTCGCTGCAAATCAATTTCTACAAATGGCTTCGGAAAGAAGTGTTGTTCCATTAGATCTGGCCACTGAATTACTAAAGCGCTCGACTATTTTTCCACAGTGGACAGAAGAAGATACCTTAGCAGTTCTTCGAGTTTTAGACGATAGGTGGCTACTTCGATTAATCGAAGAGCCACGACAATCAGACCCCACAATTTGGCATCCAAAACTATGGCAGGGATTGGCAAAGAAAGCGAATGTGGATGCTAGACCTGCAGATTTAGTTCCGGAGGATAGACCTCCTTGGGATGAAGAACACGAAGAGGCTCAGAAATCTCGTTGGCGACGTGCAATGGTTCAACACTTGCCGGAGTCGCTCAATTCTGGATGGTTTTCTCCCGCTGGAAAATTGGGCAGAAATCGTACCGAACATATCTCAATGATTCCCGATGAAATCGCCTACAGGGTGCGTGATGCAGTAACCAGGCGGGTTTTGGGTTCTGTCGATGAAGCCTTCGTACTATCTCTGAACGATGTAGGAGAAGACGATGCAGGGCGGCCAAGAAGATTCGTTATGGCTGGCCGAACTTGGATGATTGTGGATGCTGACCCTGAACAAAGCGAATTATTGGTTGCTCCTGTAAAAGATACTGGAGAGGCACCGGTGTGGGCGGGAGAATTGCCTCCGGTGCCGATTGAAGTCGCTATGGAAGTTGGCAAATTGAGGAGAAGTGCTGCAACTGCAATTGGAGTGATGGAGGCGATGAAAGGAGATATCGATTTCGAAAGCTATCCTCTATCTGAAGTCGCTAGAGCCGACTTATTGAATGCGGTTGCAGAACACATAGATGCAACCGAAAATTTGCCTACTGACACCACCTTGACTATCGAAAGTAGAGACAATGCTGTCGTGTTGAATACCTGCAGAGGGAGCAGGATAAACGAGACTCTAGCGCACTTTATCCAAGCAATGGGTTCTATGCGGGAAGGAAAGATGGGTACTACTCTGGTCGACCCATATCGAATTGCATTCCAGGTCCCAGGAACTACGGCTGCTCATGTAATTGAATGGTTGACAACAACTTCCCCTGATGCACTTGAAGCCATCCTCAGAATGACAATTCCGAATGGCAGAGCACTACGATGGAGGATGGTACAGGTTGCTAGAAAAATGGGTGTTTTGCAAAAGGCAGCAGACCCACGTAGAGTAAATATGCAAGGTCTGATGCAGAGATATCGAGGTACTCCGGTTGTTGAGGAAGCCCTGTCAAAATTATTCCATGAAAGGATGGACATTGAGGGAACAATGGATCTAATCCGAGACATTCAACAAGGAAAAGTCGAGGTTTTCCACACTCCTAATGGGCCACTTGGGCTGTCGCCGAAATCCGAACGTGACTTACTTCTTCCTGCATGGTCTGATGTACAACTCAGAGAGCGATTGGAAACTCGATTAATGGCAGAAAGAGCAGTATTTATTTGTCTCAACTGCAAAGAAAAATCACGAAGCAGAGTTGGCCGTATGCAGCAGCGTATCGAAGCTTGTTCAAACTGTGGAGGTACTATGCGGGCTTGCTCACCAGAGCGCATGGAATCTATGCTAACCGGATGGGTAACTAGCGATGACCCAAAGGAACGTGCAAGGATGCAGAAGAATGCAGAATTAATTCAAACCCACGGGCATGATGCCGTTCTAGCCTTGATGGGAAGGGGTGTAGGTGAAGAAACCGCAACTAGATTGTTGAGAGGTTTATCACGTGGAAATCGAGTCGCATTACTTCGTGCCATACATAACGCAGAACTGCAATATGCAAAGACTAGGCGCTATTGGAGTTAGAAAGCGATATTGAATGCCAACCTTTCGGGGTCATGTGCTAATCGGTCTGACTGGACGCTATGCCTCGGGAAAATCAACCGTAGTGGACTTTCTCGTATCCAAGGGATTGGCAAGTGAATCATGCTCGGATTCCATACGTGCTCATCTTAAACAGAATGGAATCGAAGAATCTCGAGAGAATCTAATCAATGGCGGAAATGAATTACGCAGAAGCGGCGGCCCGGGAATTCTAGCAGAAATGCTACTAGAGAGATTAGACGGAAAGAATGCAGTAATCGATTCAATTAGAACACCAGGTGAAGTAGAGGCCTTACAGGAACGTGATGACTTCATTCTAATCGAAGTTCGTGCAGGAATGGATGCCCGCTGGCAAAGAGCACAGACTCGTGCAAGAACAGGGGATATTGTTGACAGAGAGACTTTCTTCGCAAATGAAGAAAAAGAAGCTGTTGCAAAAGATGAATCTGGTCAAGCGCTCAATGCAACTGCGGCCCTAGCCGATCTCGTATTAGTCAACGATGGAAGCCTTAACGACTTACATTCAGACCTAGAGGAACTCTGGGTTATGCTTTCTGCATAGATCAGGCCGAGCGATAATTTACTCCGGACTCAGTAAACATACTGGTTGCGATCGCGAAGTCTTCCTCCCAGCGCTCGGGTATCTCACAATTTTCAGGATATACTACTTCCTTAACACCGGCTTGAATCAGAGAACGAGCGCATCGTGAGCAAGGTGGCCAAGTAACGTAGGCAGTACAATCCTTTAGTGAAATACCGATTCGAGCCGCGTGCATAATCGCATTTTCTTCGGCATGACAAATCATTGGATACTTCTGACTACGGTCGTTAAGCCTAGCAGCGGTATCATCGATTCCTCTTGGAAACCCATTGAATCCGGTTGAACGAACTTCTCTGTCTTCTCCAACCACAACACAGCCGACCTTGGTTGAGGGGTCCTTCGACCAATCTGAGATATGTTTTGCAAGGTCAAGAAATCGTGCATCCCACTTCAAACTCATCGTTCCACCTCAGGGTCGCCCACCGGGAGGGTCGTTATCTCGGTTGGCCTCTGTACGACTCGGGTCATAGCCCTCCCAAACTTCTGGGTTTGCATAGCAATCAGGATCATCGCGGTCTGCTTGACCTCCATTGTCATTGTCTATACCATCCCCGCAATTTCCAACGCCTCTGTCTTCATCAGTCGATAGAAGGGTATCTGGACCGCCTCCCATCATTACTGCAATTACCAATCCAACAAGGACAATAATCAGCATAATGAGGATGACTTTGGAACTAGTGTCTTTGGACTCAACCTGGACAACAATTTCTGCCTTGTCCTCCGCCTTGGATGTCATACTTGGCCTCCGAAGTGGGTCATCCCTTTTGATTCTCAATGTACGCGAAGGTGTTCCCATAGGTCGCCATCGCCTCTTTCTACAGCAAACTTTAGCAAGTCTCCGACAAGATATACACTACCCATAACGGAGATGCTACAAGCCGCTTGTGTTGACATGATTTCTGCTATCTCAAGGGCCTTTGTTGGATCTCTTTCGATTTTTGGTTCATCCAATCTATTTGAAAAAATAAGATCCGCCAGCTCCTCTGCATCAACCGCTGGATTTCTTCCAGTGGTAGGTTCTGTAACGATGATGTGACGGAATGTTGGCATATGCCAAACTTCGCTTGTTACATCGGCTAAGGCCTCTTCTAAATTGGCCTTTTGAGTAACTCCGATGAGAAGAATTGTCGGCTCTCCAATAGACGTTAATTCGGACTGCAAACCATCGGCATTGTGAGCAGCGCTAATCCTAATTTTGGAATTGAACAATCCTTTTGGCGGCCAATTAGGAGAGCGGCCGGGCCAATTGATTTCGTTTGTTGGTAATTCCCATCCAAATGTTGTAGCGATATATCCTGCAAAAATGAACCAATCTTCCCAATAATTGTCAATTACTAATCCTTCATGGACATACAAGTCGTCGCCAGCCACCTCGGCAATCGCTTCCAAAACGGATTCATCTCCGGGATGGTAAACTACCATTGGCACGCCTTCACGATGAATTCCCGCCTTAGCGCGAGCTATTTGCTCACGAGTATTTCCGAGAATTTCGGTATGATCGAGGCCAATGGTGGTAATGACGCATAGGTCTGCATCCACCAAACAAGTCGCATCACCCTCTCCGCCTAATCCAGTTTCGATTATTGCACGATTTATGCCAGCGTGAGAGAAGGCTAGCATGGCGATTGCA
>CALEIW010000226.1 GCA_937876055.1 uncultured euryarchaeote | reverse complement strand
ACTAACACCGTTTGGTGCGGATGTTGACATCATCATAATTCTCTCAGAATTCACAAGATGATGTGTCTCCTCGGTTAAATTACAATGAATGGATATGTGCGTACACAAACTGAAAAGTGAATCTACATCATCATGCATTGTACAATCAAATTGCCGGGCAATATTTGCTGGTAGATATGGATCGTATGCGTGACATTCCATTCCCATAGCCACTGCTACGGTCGCGACCCCCTGCGCAATCCTTCCAAATCCAACTAGACCTAACCTCTTACCACTCAATTCTGTTCCTTTCAATTGTTTTTTTTCCCACAATCCTTCTCGTAGACCCCGGTCGCCCCTTGTGATATATCTACATGAGGCTAATAGATGACCAATGGTTAATTCAACAACGCTATTTGTGGAAGATTGAGGCGTGTTACAGACAACTATACCTGAACGAGAGGCCGCCTTTATGTCGATGTTGTCGACCCCAACTCCGGCTCTCCCAATGAAAGACAACTGGCCAGAATTTGAAATCACTTCAGAAGTTAATTTTGTCGCGCTCCTAACTACTACGGCATCAAAATCAGATAATGCACCATTTAGCAACTCTTCTTTGTCGTAGTGGCGTTCGATAACTTCGTATCCCGCATTCAGCAATTTGTTGACGGCCACAGGATCCATTCCATCAGTGACTGCTATCCTACCCACAGTCTCATGGGGTACTAACAATGAGATGAACATTTGTTCCGCTAAACTTGAAAATATTCTGGCATAATCGAAATATCTCAGATTTCAAACAATACCCTGAAAATAGACCGTTTATTTCTTGGGGTTATGTCTAGCCGTTTAGGTCATGGCGGCTTCCTTGGAATCGCTGATTACCGCCATACTCATTCTTCTAACTCCAGTATTTCTTGCGATTCCATTGTCCTTAGGTTGGAAATGGTGGGTTGGGACAGAACCCGAACATGTGCATTATAGGGAAAAAGTACGTTTAGTACTGGATGCAGGTCTACCACTTAGTAGATTTAGAAAGGAATTAGACGCTGAAGCTAGGATAGTTAGCATAGATCCAGAAAGGCAATCAAGGATCGAATCTGATTTACTGTTTCCGATGAAGGTCAAGCACTTTCTATTGATGCCAGGTCTCGTAGTGTGGCCTTTTCTAGGTTTATTTGCTGCTCTATTAGCGATTCCATTAATGCCAATTTTATGGTTCTTCCAATGGCTTCTAATTGAAAAAAGGGTATTGCTATGGATAGGAATTACCGTTCAAAAAATTACTAGATGGGAAATTATTGGTATACCGAGAGTAGAGGATGGACTCAAAAATCCAGACCCTGTATTATCCTCAATAAATCGCATGCCAATTACAGTATTTTTAGGTTTATTCGCATTTCTGATCGTTACCTACCTGCCTTTAGATACACAATCCGTGATGATTGTATCAGGTGTAGTTTACATTATTCTAGTAGCCTTCATTTCCGTGATTAGAGCAGGAACTTTGAGTACAATGGTGTTTGCAGATACTGGAAATAGGAGGCTTCTACCTATGGGTACTTTCGTAGAAGATATGCTTGGGCCTTGGGTAGGAGTTGGGTTGTTATTTCTAATCTCTAGACAAATTTTCTATGGTACCGAATTAAGGTCTGGAGAAATGTTTGGGGATCCTGTAATTTTCTCATTAGCAATATTATTAGTCCTTTACACTGCAACCATGATTGGTGTCGCAGTAGAAATATCATTTTTCCGATCTAGGGCTGAGTCAGTACGTGTAAAGTTCCAAAATCAAATGATTGATGAATTTGAGCCACAATTGTACCTTTTCACGAGAAATCTAGGTATGCTAAAAATTTCCCGCGTAATGACACTTAGGCAATGGGTAGAACAAGGTGAAAAAATCAACCTTAATGATTTAGATAAACTCAAACGTTCTTGATAATAATCTCATCATCTGCAGATTTTAATTGAATCTCAGAATATATATCGAGATCTTTCCTATGAATCAATATGCTTATCCATTCTTGCCCTAATTGTTCAGAACTAATGACCTCCATTCGGTGGTTTTCTGTTGTTCTTACTTTACCCAACGGTAGTTGAACAATTGACGAGAAACTGGAAGCGGTCTTGTTGATAGCCTCCCTACTCTCCATTCTAGCATGAATCTCTTGGCCAGGGTAACACCCTTTTTTTAGATCAACAAGACCTTCTAGGCCTAAATCAAATGGTATTTTACCATCTATTCCTATTGATAAATCAATAATACCTGCCTTCGATTTAACGGCAATACCTGAGTTGGCTTCCCCTTGGATGGCGCCATGTTCTTCCAATAATTGGTTGATTGTGGTATAATTTCTGATTGGAATTAGCAGTTCATAGATTCTAAAATCGGCCCCATTATGTATATTCGCGATCATAACATCCTGAAATTCTGCCCAACGATCTGAAGTCAGTTCGGTACAATTGATTCCAACCTTCTCAAGCAGTTTTTCGGGATTTTTACCATAAATGAGCATCCGACGAATAGCTCCGTCTCCACTTGAAATTTGTATCTCTTCATTCCATGGTATGCCGCTGGTAAGATTGGTTCGGAGGATTTCGGATACAGATTCATGATGAAACAATAATATTTGTTCACCTAAATCTGCGTGTAATTGATGGCTTGCTATGCGACCATTCAAATCGCAAATCAAGGATTCTTTTCGAGCCAAAAAGGAATCTTCGGAAATGTCTGATGTTAACATCCGATTTAGATGATTTCTAGCATCTTTCCCGGAAACTAAAGTCACGGAAGTAGGTATCTCTACTATCTCCGCTAATGGTGGAATCATCTTTCAGCCACCAATGAATCATTTCAGCCGAATGATTGTCCACAGCCACACGCTCTATCCGCATTGGGATTATCCATGTGGAAGCCGCCTCCCATTAAGGAGTCCTTGAAGTCGAGTTTTAGACCGTTAAGTAACGAACTATCATTGTCATGTATGAGAATCTTTACTCCATCTACATTGATTTCTTGAAATCCTTCTTCATTAGGTCGTTCTACAATCACCATATCATAGAGATATCCTGAACAGCCACCAGCCTTAGCGCTGATGATTAGTACATGGCTGTCAACTTGTTCACCAATTGCAGATTTAACCGCAGATCTTGCTGCATCTGTAACTTCGATATTGACTTCTACCCGTTCACTTACCGTAGCTATAGGCAGTGAGAAGCCACCCCCGTCAATAATCGACACGTATCCTACCTCTAGAGACCCATATATCAACCATTCCTGTGTTTAACTCCGCTTCCGTCAATCCAATAGAATAGGTCTTGTTAGGCCACACGTGAGCGGGACGAGGGAGTCTGATGCAGTTCGCATCTCTAATCAGGGCCCTGAACGCATAATGGATACCTTAGCTATTGAAACACCGCTGTACATTGAAATTCTACAGAATGGCCAGACCTATCCCATGGGAATTACTATGCGAACCCCCGGCGAAGATCTAGATTTGGTTGTAGGGTTTCTCTACTCAGAGGGCATAATTGATGAATTTCAATCGGTTGAAGACATAATCGAATCCAAAAACACCGTTTCTATCCATATAAGTGATGATATTGTAATTGACTTTGACTCAGTACGTCGGACAACTCTAACGACTTCAGCATGTGGGGTTTGTGGAAAGACATCATTGACAAATTTACACAAAATTCACAATGCCACACTGAACAAATCATTTCAAATAAAATCCGATTTATTATCTAAAAACCTAGATTTGTTAAATTCTGAGCAACCCTTATTTGGATTAACAGGAGGAACACATGCTGCAGTAGCATTTGACCGGAAAGGAGCCGTAATAGCGGCTAGAGAAGACGTTGGTAGGCACAATGCACTAGACAAATTAATTGGGCATATGATACGTAATGGAGGGCTGAACAATGAAGAGACAATTTTGCAAGTTTCCGGCCGGTCTTCATTTGAATTAGTACAGAAAACCATCCGCGCTGGTTTTCCAATTATGGCGTCTGTTGGTGCGGCCAGTTCACTTGCAGTAGAACTAGCGAGAGAGTATAATTTGACTCTTGTTTGTTTCCTCAAAGCAGATTCTATGGTAGTCCACTCAGCTCCTAATAGAATCATATAACGAATGAAAGAAAATGGTTGAAAAAATCAACAAAATGAATAAGTTACGGCATTTGGGTTAGACGTGAGCAGGGAGACAGTCGAGACTCCTCCCCTAGAGGATAGACCTCCAGTGACTGGAGAAACATCGTCCTCAGCAGCGGGAGCGACTGCAATTATCTCTACAATTAAGCACGGCATATCTCGTTCTGGCGTATCCAAATCAATTAGTTCATTTTCCAAAGTAAACAAATTTGGTGGATTCGATTGCCCTGGGTGCGCTTGGCCAGACCCTGATGACCATAGAACAATTGCAGAGTTTTGTGAGAACGGAGCTAAGGCTGTAGCAGATGAAGCAACGAAAAAGAAAATCACAGCGGAATTCTTCGCCAAATATTCAGTATCTGATCTATCACAAAAATCAGATGAGTGGCTAAATGGACAAGGTCGATTAACATCCCCTATGCTGTTAGATAGTAATTCAAATAATTACACTACTATAACCTGGGATAATGCGTTTGAAATCATTGCAGATGAGTTATCCAAGTTAAAAAGTCCGGATGAAGCTATTTTCTATACCTCAGGTCGTACAAGTAACGAGGCTGCCTTCCTTTGGCAATTATTGGCACGTGCATTTGGAACTAACAATCTGCCAGATTGTTCGAATATGTGTCACGAATCTTCAGGATTCGCCTTATCAGATTCAATAGGAATCGGTAAGGGAACAGTAAAATTAGAAGATTTTAACTCTGCAGAGTTAATATTGGTAGTAGGACAAAATCCTGGTACAAACCATCCTAGGATGCTAACTGCGTTAAGGGATGCCAAGAAAAACGGTGCTTCGGTTATTTCCATTAATCCACTTATTGAGACCGGTATGAAGAAGTTCAAACATCCTCAAAACCCCCTAGAAATGCTCGGTTCTGGTAAATCGATTTCAGACCGGCATGTTAGGATAAAAATCAACGGCGACATGGCATTTTTCCGTGGTCTAAATCATGTTCTGATAAAGGATGGTCATTTCGACCAA
>CALEIW010000225.1 GCA_937876055.1 uncultured euryarchaeote | reverse complement strand
ATCCAGACAATTGAGAACCCCGACTCCTCCATTTTTCTTCATCAGCAGATGGCGATTCATATGCCTTTGAAGTCAGAATCAACCTAGTGTTTTGTGTTGTAGAAATCAAAGTACGTGCCGCCTGTAAATCATCCGCAGGTGCTCGGCCTGAAGATGGGCACCAATCATCAATAACAATCAAATCCGTATCGTCTAATCTATTGATTAGGGGTTTCATAGTGTTGACCCTAGTAAGCAAATTTGTACCAAACTCTAGGACAAAAAATCTCTCTAATTGAGATTCATTAAGTCCTGCAAAAATCTCTTGAGTCCTTTGAGGGTCTAACGAATTTCTACCTAACCAAACTACACGAGAATTAGACTGTAATACGTCTACTGCAAGGCTTAGACAAAGGCTAGTACCTCCTATCCCCTCTTCCACTGAAACGTGAACCGGACCGGAATCTAGGTCAAGCATTATTCAGGTTTGAAAAACTCAGGGTGGATTAGCATTACTATTGCTAAATCATCGCCCTTGCTAGTGCAATTGTTTCGTCTACAATTTCACCACTGACTCCAAGGTGACTTGATGGATCGAATAATTGGTCTAATTCTTCTGAGGTAAAGGCACTAGTTACGGCCTCGTCTTCACCACAAATCTCCCGAAGATGGCGATTTTCAGCGACAGCAACCATTGAAGCTGCTCGTAGAATTTCGTGGGCTTGGTCTCTATGAATCCCTTCGTCGACCAATGCTAACATTATTTTCTCTGCCATTACTAGGCCATTTTGAGATTCTATGTTTGCTAACATTCTATCAGCATCAACCACGCATTTACCCATGACTCTGTCTGATTTTGCTAGAATATCATCCAATAGTATCATTGCATGAGATAGGGTAAATCTCTCACTCGAGGAATTAGCTAAATCCCTCTCGTGCCACAATAAAGCATTTTCATATGAAGGGATAATCAATGCACGAACGATTCGTGCTAAACCAGAAGCATTCTCAGCAGTAATTGGATTCCTTTTGTGTGCCATTGTGGATGAACCAACTTGCTTTTCGACGTCAAACCATTCGCCGACTTCGGCAATTTCTGATCTTTGTAGATTCCTTACTTCTTGTAGGAGCTTTTCGACTGATGCGGCAACATTAGCCATCCATCCAACCCACTCGATGTAGCGATCTCTCCCAACCACTTGTGTTGTCGCTACTGGTACCGTTAATCCAAGATGTTGCAGTATTAGTTGTTGCAATTCTTTTGCATTCTCACCTTGCGCTGCCCCTGTCCCTACCGCTCCCAGGAATTTTCCTGTTATCGCTCTCGATTCCAATTCATCTAACCTTACTAGATGTCTTCTGAACTCATCCACGAAAACTGCGATTTTTAGGCCGAAAGTAATCGGTACAGCGGCTTGCCCGTGAGTTCTACCTAGCATTACAGTATCTCTTTCTCTCTCTGCTAAATCACATAGAGTGGCTAGTAGTGTCTTCAAACTCTGTCTTTGTAATTTGATAGAATCTCTAATCTGTAGGGCTACTGCAGAATCTACAATATCGTTACTTGTTGCACCTAAATGAATGCACCAAGCCGCCTCCCCCGCCTTTTCCGCCATAGCCTTCGTTAGTGCCATGATATCGTGTCTTGTTTCAGCTTCTATTTCGTCTACCCGATCCGCAGTTACAATACCTGGGTCTGATATATCAGCAATC
>CALEIW010000224.1 GCA_937876055.1 uncultured euryarchaeote | reverse complement strand
AACTAGGAATAGAGCGAGAAGAATCAATCCAGCAGCAATTAGGTTAGGCGGGGTTAGAAGTGAAGCGAAGTCATTAGAATCATCACTAGGCTGGCTAATTTCTTGCCCAGTAATTGATACAGGGTCAATCTTAACGGGTTGTACTAATTTTCTATTGGTGAAATCATCGAATGGAGAGACTGCGATATACCAGCTAGAATCATTTGTTAAATCTTCAAAATTATCACTAGAAATTAACAGGGAATTTGAAGCACTTACCTCTTGAACAAATGTAGCATCATCGGTAAAAGAAAAGTCTTCGGTTGAGATGTAGATTTGATATCCTCTTACATTACCATCATTAGAGTGCTCCCAAGAAGCGAAAATCTTGTTTTCCTCTACCCATGTTAACGAAAGGTCATCAACAGGCTCTAGATAATCTCCACTACTATCATAACCATCATTCTTTGATTGGTTAGAAACCACATTCAAATTTTGTTCATATGCATTTCCTGCTGAATCTCGAACTACTACCGCAACCCATATTTCTAGACCAGTTACAACAGGTTGATTGCCATCGACTAAATCTATAACCAGTGGTAATTCCGGATTTCTTGAAAGTACTGCGATTGGATAAGTAGGGCCATCACTACCGGTATTAACTCCTTGGAATGACCATGTTGCAGCATATATCTCGTATGATTCGACATCACTTACGTCACTAAGATCAAAATCAAGAAGTAGTGCCGAACCATTATCCAAAGGCCTATCTGTTAATCTAATATTATCCATTCTTTCAGGTGGAGTGGTGTCCTGAATGTTGTTGATAGGAGTGGTAGAGGCTTGAACTAGGTCAGTAAGGTGGACATTTCCTTTGATATCGTGAACAGTAACGGTTGCAAATAATTCAATATCTGGCTTGATTAATTGAGGTGTTGTTTGTGTCAAATCTATAATTCCATCTTGATTTCCATACAGCGCTGTAGATATTGTCAACTGGATTGGATTTTTATCTTCATCAATCCATTGCTTATCTATCTTCAAGCATCCACATCTAGCCTCATCATCACCAAATTCGAACCATGCTTGTGTCAAGTCTTCAACAGGCTGGTCTGCAACCCAAACAATGTAATATGCAAAATCATCAGCATTAGAAATTGTCCAGATAACATCAATTGCAGTTCCGTCGTCATTTGGATGGTCAAATGCGGTTATAGTTCCAATTCTATCAGGAATATTTCCTGACCCGACAGTATTTCTAAATGGGGTGACTTCAACAATTTCAACATCGATAAGATCAACATTTAGCCAATCATCATATGCTACAACCGCAACGAGGTATGACTGTCCATCTTGAAGAGAAATACC
>CALEIW010000223.1 GCA_937876055.1 uncultured euryarchaeote | reverse complement strand
GGTTCGTAACATAGCACGTACATTGTTAGATGAGCATTCAGATGATTTGGCAAACATTGGTAGAGATTTGGATTTAATTTCCAGATATGCAGACAATCCGTACCCAAGAATGCGTTACGACGAAGCTGTTGAAACGCTTCAAGGAATGGGAGTGGATATTGAATGGGGACAAGATCTAGACTACTCTAAGGAAAAGGTCTTGACTGAAGATTTCGAAGTCCCTCACTTCCTCACTCATTACCCTAGAATCGCCAAGCCATTCTATCATCGCCCTGATCCCGAGGACCCCAAATATGTCCTGTGTCATGATTTATTGGCACCAGAAGGATATGGGGAAATTATTGGCGGAGGGGAGCGAACTTGGTCCGAGCCAGAGATTCTTGATAGAATCGATGAAGAGGGCACCGACAGAGAGGCGTATGAATTCTACATCGACATTCGTCGTTATGGAGGAGTTCCACACGGTGGATTCGGACTTGGAGTCGACCGTGTATGCGCTTGGCTGACAGGCGCTGATCACATCCGTGAAGTCATTCCATTCCCTCGAGATAGCCGTCGAGTAACTCCATAATCGACACCTTCGGTGTCGTAAGGGAATTTGCTAACACTCATACCACAGGTCTTGCTCGCAGAGGTATGGCCGAGTGGGAGACTATCGATCTTGCAAACCCTACCGAGGAGCACAGAATGCTTCGTGAGATGGTGCGAGATTTTGTTCGTGAAGAGGTTGAACCGCAAGCATTGGAATACGACCGAGAAGAGAAATTCAACCTTGACTTATTTCGTAAATTAGGTGAATATGGTCTGCTAGGAATTTCTGTTCCCGCAGAGTATGGCGGCTCGGGAATGGATGCTACTTCAGTTGCGATCATAAATGAGGAACTAAGTTACTCAGACCCTGCATTTTGCCTTGCATACCTAGCCCATTCACAATTGATGGTGAACAATCTCGCCTTCAATGGAACAGAGGAACAGAAGGCGAGGATTCTGCCCAAGGTCTGCAGCGGAGAATGGGTCGGTTGCATGGCGATGAGCGAGCCAGGATATGGAACTGATGTTCTAGGAATGCAGACTACTGCTCAACAGAATGCAGACGGAGACTGGGTCATTAATGGCCGGAAAATGTGGATTACTAATGGCTCGATTGACGAGGAAGGTACTCCTGCCGATGTGTGTTGGTTGTATGCAAGGACTGGAACGGATGCTAAAGGTCGAGCTGAAATTACTACCTTCCTAGTGGAAAGGGACATGCCAGGGTTCAGCGTAGGTCAGAAAATCTACGATAAATCAGGCATGAGGGCGTCGAATACTGCAGAATTGGTCTTCGACGATTGTATTGTTCCTGCTGAAAACATCGTTGGCTCACCCGGTGAATCGATGATCCATATGATGCGTAATCTAGAGTTGGAAAGGATAGGACTTGCAGCAATGGGGTTAGGGATTGCCCGAAGGTCACTAGCGGCTATGAATCAATACGCCAGTGAGCGAGAAGCATTCGGTCAAGAAATCAGGGATTTCGGACAAATTCAGCGCCATATTGGAGAGTCCTGGGCAGAGTATCGGGCAATGCGTGCTTACATCTATGAAACTGCTAGAAATACAGACCTCTCAAAGTCAGGAAACAGGTTAGATACGGACGGTGTGAAATTATTCGGCACCACTGCCGCGAAAAATATCGCAGATAGGGCGATCCAAGTTATGGGTGGTTACGGCTATGTTGGTGAATACACTGTTGAGAGACTTTGGAGAGATGCAAAGCTCCTTGAAATCGGTGGCGGCACTTTAGAATCTCACCAGAAAAATATCACCCGAGATTTGGCTCGAATGCCGGAAAAAATCGAAGAATGAACTGTCTTCATTAATGGTAGTCCCGCCCGGATTTGAACCAGGGTCCCCAGGACCAAAACCTGAGATGATGGACCGCTACACTACGGGACTATGACCCCGCGGTCGAGTGTGACCGCTTTGGACTTGACGGGCCGTGAAACCGCAGACTACAATAGAGTTCGTGCTACCAAAGGGAACATGCGTCAGCGCCTTGCGATGTCGTTAGTTATGTTGATGTTGACATCTATGATGTCATATGGCATAGTCGTTAATCAGAACGATGGGGCTGAGTATTATTCCAAGGTAAACTCAGAAACAAGTGAATTCATTCAAGATTCAAGAGATGTTTTTGTCAATCCAAATCCATGGATAGAACCTACCCTCTGGGACCGGGTTTATTCAGGGCAAGAGAAAATTCGTGTGACAGTAATCAGTCATTCGTTGAGAGAACTAAATGCATGGCAGCATAAACACGGGCAAATTGAGACTCAAACAGCTGCATTCGATGGGCAACAATTGGTTGTGACCGACTCACCAGATGGCATAATAGATCATCGAACATTTTGGTTAGAGTCAAATTTGTTTCACAAATTATCTGGAGTAGCAGGAATAATCGGTATCTTGGATGCTGAAAACTCACCAGAACCATACGACACAAATCCACTAAGTTACGGAGAAAACCAACCAACTTCTGTTAGATCAGGAGAAATACATGGGGCAATCGATGCATGGGAGAGAGGATACTCTGGCGAAGGCATAATCGTCGCAGTGGCAGATTCTGGAATTGACTTCGCCCATCCGGATTTGGATGGCACCCAGGCTAGAATTCAAGATGGCAACCAACACGATGGCTGGCCAATGATGTTCGACCATAATTCGATGTATTACTGGCTAGTTAATGGTGAAGCATATCCGGAACGAAACACCTGGTATGCAGATACATCTACACTCGATTACGACAACGATTCTGATGGAGTATTGGACAACTCAGGTCACATCATTTCCGGACTCCCTAATTCAACTTCAGGAGTTTATCACTTAGGTGAACACCCAGATTCTACTTTGAGAAGCCAAATGGGTGGTGATGTACCGATTTTAGTCATCGATTCTATTAGTAACGGGACATATGATATTGTCATCCCTGACATCAATCGTAATGGTAATTTCAGCGATGATGAATGGATGGTTAAGGGGAATGAAACCGCAGGCTTGGATGAAAATGGAGATGGAATTAGGGATGTATCTGCAGGTTTGTTATATTGGATATCTGATGGAGTAAATGGCGTACCCTACGGGGAGGTATATTCTGCAAGGCATGGTTATTCCGACCGCATTGCAGGCGCGGGTAACCTCACATTGTTCATGCTTGATTCCGGAAATCATGGGACCCTATGCGCTTCAGCAGTAGCGGCCCAAGCTCAAGTAAACAATGGGGCTGTTCTTGGAATGGCTCCCAATGCTACAATCGCTAGTATTGGTAATCACTACTCCGGAGGTCATTCTCTTGACGGTTGGAGGTGGATAGCGGAAGGAAACGATGGAGATCCCAGCACATGGGATGACCAACCTCACATCGGTTCGTTTTCATTTGGTTATTCTAGTGTAGACGACTCGGGTGCAGATTCATATTCTCTTTATCTTGATTGGCTAACTCGAATTTACAATAATCAGACACATTACGCGGTTGCGATTGGAAATGGTGGACACGGCTATGGAACTGTGAAAGTTCCAGGGGCAGCACAAGGAATATTCTCGGTTGGAGCTTTTTCAAGCCGTTCAAACATGCTATGGGGGCAAAGTGCCCCATGGAATAATCGTGGCCCCAATATCGTTGGTAGGATGGATCCAGATATCGTTGCTGTGGGTTGGTCTGCAACCGGTGATATACCTCTCAATACACGCAATAATGGTAATTCAGCAACTACTACTTGGGGCGGAACAAGTCTCGCTACTCCAATCTCTGCGGGTCTGATGGCAGTGGTTGAGGAGGCTTGGCTCACGAATCACGGTGATTTACCCAAATCTCAGGAATTTAGGGACTTTGTTTTAGCAACCGCCGACGATAGGGGTTACGATCCATTTGTTCAAGGAGGGGGTTGGTTCAATGCAAGTAGGGCAACTGCAACCTTGGATGGGGAAAATGGAACTTGGTCAGTAACTCCGAGCCAATGGATGACAGGCACCTTTCAAGGCGAACATCGAGATGCAAATATCAACGTAATTTATCCTGGTGAATCTCAGACAGTACCTCTTGAATTAACAAATCACGGCGATAGTCCGCTTGATTTTGTGATTTCTCCAGTTAAACACGAAGCGCTGGCTCACGAAGTAGGTCAGTGGCTCAGTATTGGTAACGGTAGTAGCGATGGAGAAAACAATACTTGGGATGGTTATCAAGGAAATAGGCCTGACTTACTAATTCCAATACACGTCAATAATACGAGCTATCAATTGCCTGCTCAAACTAATCTTGTAAGAGGAAGAGCGGTTATTGAATACGCAGCTTTTGATGGTGATTTAGATCGTTCATCAAACGAACGTATCGAACTTACACTATATCGTTGGAGTGACGATGATGGAGATGGGATTTGGGTCGGTGACGAAGATAATGATTCAATGGTTGATGAGGTAGATTGGACAGAATCCTCTGAATTTGATGCCTATGGCACATGGTATCATCACGGTCCTCAGGCAGAATTCCGAGTAGGATTGCCATTCGAAGACATGGAAGATGGCTTATTCTTAGGGGTTTCAAGAAAGGACTCATCTTCCTCAGGTTTGGAAAATGTCAGCATAGAATGGGATTGGACAGCCTTCGGTCCAGTAAGTGACAATTGGATTACCCCCCGTCCAACAGGAGAAGGTCCACCTCCCTTTTGGACAATAGTGCCGAACTCAACTACAACTTACAATTTCACGGTTAATGTTCCTTTAGATGCTGAACCCGGGCTGTATCAACATGGCTTGGTGATCAGTAGCTTTGGACACGGTATGTGGTCATCACCCTTACATCAGTGGACTCTGCCAGTTGTCACCAACGTACCCTATACAGCACCTATCGATATTATACCTCGCCCATTGGACGGAAATGTATCAAATCAGACATTGTATTCCGAATCATGGATTTCAGGCGCACAACGATGGAGTTGGAGAGCTGAATCTGGTGATTGGCGAATAATGACGGTTGATTGGCCAGAGGATCTAGATACAGGAGGAACCGCAATAATCGACGTAGATTGGGACGATAATCCATACACAGATATCGATGTATTGTGGATGTCTCAAACTCCTCATGGTTATTTCGAAGATGACCCAATCGCTTACGGAAACTCGACTTTCTACATCGAAGAACGCTCGATAAACAATCATCGAGGCTCAGGACGACATGATTGGGGGACTTATACTGGAGAATCTAGAGAGGTGTTTGCTGTTCCTGTTTCTCCCGGAATCCATCAGATGGCTTTGCACACAGCTCATCATGGTGTTACCACTAATGATAACCCACTGAACATTTCCGTTGGCTATGTAGCAGCGGAACGTTCTGCGTTCCACAAAGTCGTTACCGATTGGTCGGAATCTAGTGGCACTGAAGATATTCATCTGGTTTCTACCGTTCCAATACCGCTGCAGAGTATCGAATCCTATGGTTGGACTCAACCTATCAATTTCGATAACGAAACTGCATACCAAGATGATTCAGGAGATAAGATGAGTGCTTCATGGTGGCATAATTTCTCGATACAAAACGCCACAGAATTGAGCATAACGATGGATGCATATGAAGAAGCAGATTTAGATCTATATTTGTTCAGGGATAACGACGAGGATGGGGTGTTTGAGTCCAACGAAGAATTAGATCGTTCTTGGAGTGGCACCAGTTCTGAAAGTATAGAAGTAGACAATCCTGAAGATGGAAATTACTCCATTGCGGTACACGGTTGGTCGGTTAGTGAAAGCGTACAATTCTGGATAGACGTCGAGATAATTGCAGGAACTGCATTAACCGTACTAAATGCAACACCGCTCAATCAAAGCCAGATTATTTCACAATGGCCCAATGGTTCTGAGGCTCTGGCTGGTGGACTACCTGTGGACGCATTGGAATTAGAATTAGAATACCAAAGCCCACCTTCTGAAGGCTTCTGGGAAGGTCACATAGAAGTCACGTTGGAAGGCGGAATTCCAATTAGGATGCCATTCATCTATGAATTGGTAGATTTAGAACCTGAATTAGAATTTGTTACACCTGAAAACCTAACTCAAACTAATGTTATTTTACCAATTTCGCTGCACGCAAAGGATATTGGTAGCGGATTCAATTTGTCTGATTTGACATGGGCCGGCTTGGACAACAACACTAGTGTACCGAACGCAACCACTGTCGAAGCCACTTTGTCGAATCTATCATTGATGGACATTACATCGACTTGGAATTCGCGAAATCATAGTACAAATTTGACATTCAGAGAAATTTGGATTAATTCGACTTTACCAGCTGCTGAGCAATGGCATGATTACGTCGCAAGTATTGCTGATATATCTGGCCGCCAAGCGTTGGATTGGCTATCTGTAAAGTACGACACAACCGCTCCAATTTTACTCGTCTCAGATATTCCAGTTATCACAAGTGAATCACTACTTGAGATTTCAATACAGACGGAATGGGATGCTGAATTATCGTACAATGGTCAGATTCTTGAAACCAATTCAAGTGGGGAATCTAACCTAATTATCAATCTCGATGAGTCACAGGAACTAAATTGGTTGTATCCTCCAAATAGTTCTTTTAAGGGGCCAAAAAGTGGTTATTTAGTTCAGGGGAATAATACATTCTCAATCAGTGTACAAGATCCAGCAGGAAATGCTTTCAATCGCTCTTTTGAGGTGGTATTAGATACCACTAAGCCAGAAATCATTTCATCATATTTATCTTCTGGATATTTTGACAATATTTATGAAAATTGGAATTTTGAAAATATTTATGAAAATTGGTCTTGGTCAGGGCCAACTCTAAATGTTACAGATTCTTTGTTAAACTTTGAATTCACACCCGATATACAATCTATTTGTATAGATTTAATTACCACTTCTTTTGAAGTTGTTATTGAAAAGTGTAAATTTGAATCATCTATTTTTGTAACTCAACAAAATCAGGGTCCAACTTTCACTATCCATAATTCAGAACTATTTAACGAACCATTTTTCCTTGAATTAGGTAATTTAACTGATGGCGAGTATTATTTTGAAATTGAATTAATCGATTGGGCGAATAATAGTAATTTCTACACCTATCCATTAGTATTAGACCGTACCTTACCTGAGGTTGATTGGGACATTAGTCCTTCCAGCGACGGGATTCTATCCGATCACCGATTGGGGCTTTCTTGGACTAGTTCTGAAAACATTGAACTTGAATTCCAGCACAATGGAGTATTGATTTCCGAATGGAATGCAAGTTATGGCGGGCATTTCTTTGAATTGAATTTCACTGGAGAACATGAATTGTGCATAATTGCTTGGGACTCAACAAAGGGGCAGTTAAACGAAAATCATATTTCTGAGTGTAGAACATTCATCCT
>CALEIW010000222.1 GCA_937876055.1 uncultured euryarchaeote | reverse complement strand
TTCCTCTGAAGGTGTTTATTCAAAATCCGGTCCTATTCCGAATCGGATTACTCGTAACGATGACTACCCTAGCAACAGGTGCCCTAGAAGCAGGAGTGCCATTGTTCTTGGAAGAAAATCTCGGTTTGAATGCAGCATGGATTGGCGCAGTATTGTTGGTAATGGTTGTCGCACAGGGAATGGGCGGATGGATTTGGGGCGCGCTAGTTGACCGTAACGGACCAGTTCGCTACATGGTATTCGGTTGGTACATTGTGACTATTGCAATGCTTGCTGCTGGATATGTGGCTTATTCAATTAGTGACGCTGTTCTTGCAGCATATTGCATCATTGTGATTCTCGGAATTTTCCAGTTTGCGATTTCTGCAGCCCAGGTTCCTATGTTGCCGATGATTGATACTGCCACTTCGCAGGTGTACGGTAAAGGTGGAGCAGGATTGGCATTTGGCGCATTTGGTACAGCATGGGCTGCTGGAACTATTATTGGACCGATGGTTATTGGCCCTGTCTACGATTATACAGGTTCATGGGGAATCACACTCGGGATCTTGGCTATTCCTATGCTCTGTGGACTGTTGATAACTCTCAGTAACCGTGAATTGCTAGCAGAATGCTATGATTCTGAAATGTCTAAACGTCACGAATTAGAACAATAGTCAATGGCATGGCTGATAAGAAGCATCCTGCTCGGAGCAATGGGATGAACCATGACTCAGGGACAGATGCCGCCGATTCGTGGTAAAAATTGGAGGCCTGATTCGCCACTCGATTTTGTCAATTCATTACCCGCAGATGCTGCAAAGAGCGAGTTGCTTCGATTTGCTGCAGAAAGGCATGATGGCCATTTACAATTAATCGCAGCAGTCTGGGATTTCGTCCACAGAGACGAGCAGTCATTTGATGGTGAACAGTGGCATGAATTCTCCAATCGATTCATAGACGCATTAGGACAGGGACTTTCCGGTCGAACCAAAGTTAAGGGCTTAACAGACGGCGAAATAATCCCAAGAAGAATCTCTGAAGAACATCTGGGACGAAGAGGTGACCGATTTCTGATTGACATCACTCTCTGTTTACGCAGATTAGCTCACTACATGTCAGTGAGCAATGAACTGCGTATGGAATGGCAAAGGATGATGACTAGGACTCGAAACCTTGACACTCACCTAAAGGAGATTTT
>CALEIW010000221.1 GCA_937876055.1 uncultured euryarchaeote | reverse complement strand
GCCTTCAGTGTCGTCAGCAATTGCAGGTTCAGGAAGGTCTGGGACATTCGGAAGCCGAACTGAAAATGTCATGCTGCCACCTCTTTAGCGGTCTGTAAGAGCCATTCATGGAAAGCGTAATCTTGTGATAATTCAGGATGGAAAGTCAACGCTAATCTATTTCCATGTCTTACTCCGACAACTTCGTTTTCAAGAGTTACCACGACTTCTGAAGTATCTCCAACCTTGGTAAATCTAGGAGCACGAATGAAAACTCCGGGAAACTGCCTTCCAAGTAGTGTTGAATCTAAGGCACTTTGGAATGAATCTACTTGGCGACCGTAGGCATTACGGTCAATCTCGGCGGCGACCAAAGGTTCGCCGCCGTCTTGGGGATCACATAGCAAAATTGCTCCAGCACAAGTACCTAGGACAGGTCTTGTGCTGTCTTCTCGAATCCAACGAAAAATTGCAGGTAAAAGTTCGGAAGCAGAATCGTTCCCTGTGAGTCGCATGGTTGTTGATTCACCCCCTGGAAATACAAGTGCGTGGGGTTGAGCATCGTCTAGATCTGCCGCCTTACGTAATTCGTGTATTTCAATTTCAATTCCAGAGTCTTTAGCCGCTGCATTCAGTGCTGCCATGTGGACATGGCGAGCACCCTGAAGCATGACCAAGCCTACGCGAAGCACGAACCCTGCGGCTAAATCATACTGCTTGAATCCAACCCTTTGCGCGCAGAAGTGCTGAAAGACCGGGAAGCACGCCCAAAGGGCGTGGGAGAATCGCGCATCCACAACTTCGGCGCTGGTCCGGCAGTGCTTCCATTATCGGTTGTAGAGGAGGTTCAGGCGGCTCTTCCAAATCTTCACAACAGTGGTTTTGGGCTATGTGAAATAAGTCACAGAAGTGACACCTTCCAAGCGGTTGTAGATAGTGCAATGGATCGAATTCGCAGAGTATTATCCGTGCCAGATGATTACACGATTCTTTTCTTACAGGGGGGTGCATCTCTGCAATTCTACATGACCGCCCTTAATCTCCTAAAACCAGGAGAGCAGGCAGATTTTATCGAAACTGGAATTTGGTCAAAAAAGGCGATTGCAGAAGCAAATAGAGTTGGTCAAGCAAATAATATTTGGAGCGATTCAGATAATGGCTTCCGAACTATTCCGGGTAAAGATGAGTATGCTATTTCTGAGGACTCAATCTATCTTCATTATACCTCAAATAACACTCTAATGGGCACTCAGCACCAACACTTACCCGACTCGGGCGGCAAACCAATTGTGGTGGATGCTTCCTCGGATATCGCGGGGGTTCCAATTGATGTATCCGCTCATGATGTCATTTATGCAGGGGCGCAGAAGAACCTCGGCCCCTCGGGAGTTACTCTGGT
>CALEIW010000220.1 GCA_937876055.1 uncultured euryarchaeote | reverse complement strand
CTGCCTCCTGCAAGAATGCACTGTGGGTCTGAATGTACAAAACAAACAGCATCATATCCAGCTACAAATTTCGTATTGAGTCCTGGATGTTCATTGTCGACACCCGTATCTACCATCGCGATGTTAATTCCTTTACCGGTTACTCCAAAATCCCATGCCCCAATCGGATATTCTGAAGAATTCATCGCTTTCACTGCGGGGGTTTGAACATCTCCATAGAAAATTAGAGAGCCATATCTCTCTACCATAACTACGCCATCCAATTCTGCTAATTGCCAAACTTTACTTACATCGACATCTCCAAGCAATAATGCGTCTACTATAGGTAATTCAATGTGGACATCAAAACCCAGATTTTCCAATGTTTCTTTGTCCAGGTTTGTAACCTCGCGGGAATAGGATAAACCGACATTTACAGGGCCTATTGCTAATTGTAATGAGTCGTGGATTCGATTACGATCTGAATCCAATGAAGTGTGCTCCCGCCAATTTAGGTTGGAATCCCACCAAATTGGTTCCTGAATCGGAATTTCAGTTGTAAGCCCTTCTTCAATTAATTGAAATCCTGTTGAGTCCAATGGAGTATGTTTAGAATTTCCACTAGGGGCCGCAATACTTCCAGCAAGTGGGGACAATAGAATGAGCACCAGCGCTACGGCAACCGACCTACTATCCATTGAGCGAGGCGAACCGCCGTACTTCATCAATCCCACCACATAATGAATCTAAAGATAATAGGTAAGACGTCGCTGATTTTTATGGTGGGGGCAGAGGGATTTGAACCCCCCTCCACCGGTCTGGAGCCGGTAATAATACCGGGCTATACTATACCCCCAATCTGTAATTAGACGAGTGGCTACACTCTTATGATGCTCTCGGTTGGTTAGTTTAGAGTTCAGTTGATTATTCAAAATCAAAAATTACCTAATACCGGACCAACTAGTAGACTGACAAGTAACCAAGACCCCAACATTGCACTCGCTAGACCCCATGCTCTTGGGCGAATACCCACACTCAGGCTACCTAGCGTTCTAGGGATAGGGCCGGTTATTCCGATTATAGCACGAGCAATTACTACAGTCAAACCTGCTGCGAGGATTAGACCTAGTAAGATGAATACAGAGAGAATTATTCCAAAGATTCCTGTACGAGCCACGGCACCTACACCCTGAGCAACCAAATCAGGTGTACGCAGCCAAATCAACCACGCTACCCAAATTCCTAAATGAAGGTCGTCGCTAAACGAAGATGCACTTCTCCAATTTCGATATTCTTCCGGTAGTCTAGAATGAATCTTATTTGAAATCCAATCCATCTCCGGGATTCTGCCACTGGTTAGAGTTCGTATACCATGGTAGGTGAGAATAATGGCGAGTATCAATTCAATCCATATCCACCATGCCCCAAAGCCAAACGTGGCCATAAGTGAAATGGGTATTGCCCACAGGGAAAATCCTACTCCTGCTGCAAGTAATGTCAACAAAACTCCCGAGCCGGGGAGGAGGACCTCATTTGGCTGCTGATATTTCCTTTCTCGCGGCATTGCTAGAACGAACAAAGGAAGTAAGGCCGTACCCCAAAGTAAGGTAAGTGGGTCGAACACGCTATGCCCGGAGCCCTTCGTTGCTTCTTCGACCGCGTCGGCAATCTCCGAACTTGAGTAAATTCCAGGTGACCAATCAGTGATGAAACCCGCTGCATCGATGATAATGACTGCATCACTTGCCCCACTCGGGAAGGATTTACCGACACTAGAATCTGCATTATCCATCAATAATGGCCAAGAACCATTGATTAATTCGGAATGAGCATCTAAATCGACTGCTCTGACCCCCTCGCCAGTAGCAATTTGAACAAATGAAATATCTCTATCTATCAGTGCATCAGCCATTTGGAAATCATTTGCTTGACGGTTTGCATTAGCTGACCCGGGGACATACAATCCAACAACAACAGCGTCGGAATCTGAGAGTAACTCAAACAGAGATACCGAACCATCCCCCCCATGCTCCAAGAGTGTGAAGGATGGTGCAGCGCCATCTGAACGTGGTGCATTGGCATCTATATCTGGCAGGTTGATGGCGGGTCCGATGCTCGCTATGGCGAGAACAAGAATGACTGCATAAGCAGGAAGGGGTAACATGGCCTCCCTCATTGAGGCACCGAGCCATGCGATTACCCCAAGTGGAATCATTATAGCGACCCATGTTCCACTCAATAGAGCCTGAGGGTCTTCCTCCACTTTGAATTTCAGAACTCCTATCACATCACAAGGTTCAGCGGGATCTTGATCTTGAAGTTTGAAGCAACCATCGATCATGTACAACCCAGGTTCCAAGGGTTTTGATGTTGACCAAGTAAGAACGGTTCTATTTGCTTCACCGACCCTAAAGGAATGAGGAGATTCAAAGTGCTCCAATCTTTGGTCCTCTTGGCCGAATCCATGAACCATAGACTCGTAATTATCCATCGGCCCAACAACTTCGATTACTTGTTGTGAAAAATCCGAAGGACCCCATGGGGAAATAGGTGTGAATTCGATTCTTGTTATTCGGTTGGAATCAGTAACTTGTTCTAATTGTGGATCAATTAAATCACCAGAAAATGTGATTCCACTTTTTGCATCATAAGTCCCCCACCACAATGAGCCAGGTTGAACACAATCGTGTTGAACAGAAATTTGCAGAGATAGGACATCCCCTGGCCCCAAGTCTACATCATCAACAGGCGCCTCAACTTGGAAAATATGGGATTGAGTGTAGGATTCTTCCATAGTTACAACATTCGTTGCCATACCGTTGAGAAGGGTGAAAGAACCCCATCTTAGAGTCACAAAGAATTGAGTTGTTGCACCAGCGGGAGAACCAGGAATAACATTAGTTTGTCTGCAAACTGGAGATTTCGCCTCTAATGAAGCATACAATTCAACAGTTA
>CALEIW010000219.1 GCA_937876055.1 uncultured euryarchaeote | reverse complement strand
ATTGGACAATGTTGCCTTCAGTCTGGAACTTTCTGGTATGTCAGCCAAAGAAGCAGAAGATAGGGCTTGGACAGCATTGGAAAGAGTCGGCCTTGGAGATAGAATGGAATTTATCCCAGACCAACTATCAGGTGGCCAACAACAAAGGGTAGCAGTTGCCAGAGCGATATCTGGTTCAAGGCCACTAATTCTCGCAGATGAGCCAACAGGAAATCTCGACGTGAAGAGTGGAGAAGAGATTCTAGACCTGTTCCAAGATCTATGTAAGAACGACGGAATTTCAGTTCTAATGGTGACCCACGATCCAGTATTAGCCTCAAGGGCAGATAGAATGTTACTTCTCAAAGACGGGATTACTGCAGCTTCGGACATACGATCCGCATGGGGCATTGAGGAGGGTGTATGATGGAAATACAGTCGCTCTTCTCAGAAGTAATTCCTACAATGATTTTTGCATGGGTATTCTTGCTCGTTTTCATAGGATTTTGGAACTTAATGGCGAAAATTCGTCAATGGCTAAGGGACATAGCGAAAAATGCTTCCGACCCTTCCTATGTCAAAGAGAGAGTCTCAGTTAACGAGCGAATTGAGAAATTTTATTCTGGATTCAAAACTACCTGGTTAGCAGCTCCTAACAACATTTCCATGGCCATCAAAAGCGCCTGGCGGGCCAGAGAAAGAGGTCTTGCGATTTTCGCAGGTGTATTTCTTTCGTCTCTCGTAATAACCACTGTTCTAGCCTATGCAGTGGGTTTGAATCAGGGCTTTTTCCAATTCTCGCTCGAAGGTGAGGTATTCGATGCAAAACTCGATTTCCAAAAAGATCCAGGTGGTAGCTGGGATGGAAGGACAAATGATTCTCTATTATGGGAATCATTTTGCGACGATCTTACTGATATGGAGGAGTTTTCTGATTGCGCCATAGTCTACGGTAGACAGGGGATTAGAATAAGCGGATTTTTCGATGATAGCTTTGCAGTCCCCCAACCTCTGAATGTCGTTTCCGCCACAGGAACGTCAGCAGATTGGGGCAATGTGAGTTGGGATTATCCCGAAGCATTCGAGAATGGCCCACCCATCAATGATGGAAGAACAATCAGATTCTATGGCTCAGGGGTTTGGGACGGAGAATTAGCAGACCGTCACGCCAAATCTTTGATTTTCGGAGAATGGCCGAATAGTGCTGCCGATGCCGAGGCTAATAGATCGGTTATTCTTCCCTCAAAAATAGCCAGTGCCGCAGGTGCTGAGGTAAACGAAACAATTTCTAGCCTTACTTTCTCATACATCAATGGGACATACACATTCGACCAATTAGACAAGGTGGGGGAAGAATGTCAGAATGGTACAACTGACGCCAATTTAGAAGTTGGAAGAATCTATTGTTTGGAGAGTTTTACTGTCACTAATTTGACCATAGCAGGAGTTTATGAAGAAGGAGATTTTGCGAATCCAACCCTATTATTCCATCCAGTGATGGTCACAGATTCCGTACTTAGCGATGAACAAAAATTGACATTAATGCAGAAGGACCATGCTTATTTGGGACTTGCAGTCGATAGGAATCAACTTCCTACAACATCCACCCGAGACGCTACCAATTGGCTCAGTAATTTGAAGGGAGATTTGGAAAATGTCAATGGAGATTTGACACTAATTGATCCAGCAACAAACGAATCTTTTGTTGTTAAAGATGCAACTCTTCCTAGATTTTTTGCAGTTGGCGCTTGTTCAGATGTAATTTCAGATGAAGTTTTGAGAGATGTT
>CALEIW010000218.1 GCA_937876055.1 uncultured euryarchaeote | reverse complement strand
GCGTGGTATATTGTAACGGCGAATAGTATCTTTCAGTGCAATAAAAATTGGATCTGTTGAGGTGACCTGACCGTAAGCACTGGATAATTTCTTTCTGTAGTAGAATAATTGTGACATTCTGTCGTCGTAGTGGTCTCTGGCAACTACCGGGCTACTTCCCGATAATTTCTCAATATGTGCCCTATATTCCACTGACTCAGGATTGTCGGAGGACCCTCCTGGGAAGGAATCGACATAGTCTCCATCTGCGATATCGTCTGCCCTTCGACAGAATGCATAGTATGCGCAGATGGCTTGCCGTGCCTCATTTGGAAGATACTTAAACGAGTGATAGAAGTTACCTGCCTCTATCCGTGTCAATTCTTCACAATAATCATATGCAGTTTCAATCATGTATTCTGGAACGTCTGTTTCGGACCAAATTGCTGCGTCAATGTGTCCAAATGGATTCAGTAATTCTCCTCGTGCTCCAACAACACCCATGAATCGAGCACCTTCTCGGATTGTTTCGAGGGCGGTAATCGAAATTGCTCGCGCTGCCTCTCGGGTTATGCTAACTTTAGATCTTACACCCTCAATTCCGGCACTTTCCAAATCAGCCTCAACTAGTGAAATGCTACGCTCAGCATCGTACCGCAGTTCGCCTGCGGAATCGTTGCTCGTGTCTAGAGACATGGTAACGCCGAAGGTGAGCCCTCGTCATTCGCTCTTGAACCTCTCCCTCGCGTGCGTGCGGGCCGCTTCAGCGGCCTTTGAAGGCTTCAGACACCATTTTTCGCTCGATTGGCAGCCTTGCTAAGGATTCTATTCTCCATTCCCTTGAACCTTGTCGAGATTAGGCAAGAAACGGCTATTTTACGGATTCTACTTCTATTTACTTTAATCCTCTCAGATGCATCAAGAACATTTCCATTTCGAAGTAGAGCGATGGTCTCTAGACCAATAACAACAGGTAGCAAACAAGCCATGCGAAGGCTACGGTATTTCCTTGGGATCATTCGAATGTAATTTATTGCCGAATCATAGTGGTCACAGGTTAAGTCAAGATAGGAATCATATAGGGGTCTGAAAACATCAATTGAATCAGGATTGTTTAGGTCTTGATGATTAAGTCCAATTTCAAGTAATCTGTCACTTGGAATATAACATCGTCCTAGGGCTAAATCAGCAGGAATATCTCTCAAAATATTGGTCATTTGTAGCGCCTTGCCAAAGCGAATACCTAGTGAATCGAAATTTTTGGTGTCTTGGATATCTCCTGATAATTCATTTTGCAAGGTAATCGCAGTCCAAAATTCTCCAACACTTCCAGCAACCCTGTATGCATAATCATCCAATTCGGCGTCGTTTTTCAAGCTGGTTAGTTCCGACCCAAGGGCACCGAAACGAACCAAATCAAGTCG
>CALEIW010000217.1 GCA_937876055.1 uncultured euryarchaeote | reverse complement strand
TCCACCATGTTATTTTGATTGTCCCGGCATTATACATTATTTTGCAGTTCTGCAATAATTTCCATTAATTGATCAATCTTAGATTCCATATCTAGGATTAGTAGCATATGTTCTTCCTCTCTACGAATAAGAGCTGCATTTTCTCGCCGCAATTCATCAACACGCCCCTCACCAACGACTTCTTCCAAATCCTTACGCCGACCTTGCTCGTTAGCCAGCATAGTTTCCAATTGACCACGTCGCGCCTCAGCCACGCGAAACCGTTCTTCTAATTCAGCCAAATCTGCTCGGCCGCCAGATTTTGAACGCACATTCACCAATTCCCCATCAAGCGCACGCGCACGCTGTCTGGCCATTGCAAGCTCACGCTCTAATTCACCCAATTCTTCCCACATGGAAACAACTTCTTCGACCAAACGATCCTTTGGAAATGCGTTGAGGTGTGCTAGCAAATCCTCCTTTTTCATCGGAGTTGATTCCGACGCCTCATCAACGCCGACTTCTTCTGCCACCACATCAATCGAGGAGAATCGCACCTTTGCCGCACTTCAATTTTGAGGGCATAATTGCCTAATCATTACCACTTAACCATCATTCTGGTTTCGCGAATGCCATCCGTTTGGGTTAAAACACGAACTTGGGTCGCGAAGGCCATGAAGGCATACCGAGCCATTGGTACATTCCGTAATGGAAGGACCGAGCAAAACTACTCTCTTGATGTCGTAGCCACCGACGAAGATGAGGCAAGACACCTAGTCTACTCCAACTTCGGTAGCCGACATGGAACACCACGGCGCTTCATAAATATCGACTCAATGTCTGAAATTGATCCAACCAACTCAACAGAACCACGAGTTATCGCTCACTTCCGTGACACACATGATTTCTCGGCACCACCGGCCCGAAACGAAGAAGAGTAAATCTTCCAAATCACTCATAACCCAATTTTTCATGGGCATCAGCAAACCGTTCTTGGTAAGCCTTTGACACATTAGGTGTGAAATATTCTTCCCATTTCCTCAACTTTCCTGTAGAAATGTGAGGGTTGGAGGCAATTTGCTCATCACCCATCCTGTTCATATCGTGGGCTACAGCTATCTCAAGGCAACTTGCAATATATTTGTCTTCTATTTCCAACCAACGAAAAATCTCCTCAAATTGACCATCAAAATCACCAATCAAATCTTCCATCTTGATAGTCAAAACACTATCTTGCTGCTCCCAAGAAATCATTTCATCGATAGTTATCTTAGCAAAACCATCCATTTCAAAAATCAAACCCTCTTCTTTATCCAATGACCGAATTTTTTCTTGATATGAAAGCCCATCCAAACTAGCCACGTAGTTTTCTTTAGTGGCTAAATCCAAACCGTCTAGAGGCCAAGGAACTTGAGGAAAGGGATGACTCGGGTTTGTAAAATCAGAATTTACACACCATTTCTCAGAACATCTCTGATGGTAAAGGAAACCAGAGACTATCACATCACGAGGGTCCCGAATAATCCGAACACCTTTTTTTCCAGATGAGAAAAAATTCTTGGTTCCAGTACCATGAATCACGTGAAGCATATCTGTTTTCTTCGGAATATCTTCTGCAATACCCATCGTGCTAGAATACCGCCACCCGATCTTTTCAGCGACCTCCATCATCACTTTCCGAATCAGAACCGTAGCCACTTTGTGGTACGTGATGAGGAAAACCGGCTCTGTAGGCTTACTTCCAAATGCACGCCTCAGATCTAATCCAATCTGTTTCACAGTCCAAAGCCCAGGAAAGTACACTTAGATGCCCCTCCCAGCGTCCGGCGCTTTAGAGATGAATATATCGAACAACACCGACATCTAAGCGGAATCGTGAAAGAGGATAGCAATGAGCCCCATACGTGCTCAAGAAGACAGCCATGCGCCAATATTGGCGAATACAGCAGAGCCAGACTCTCATTTCTATGGGTTTTTGGTGTACAACCTTGACCTTGTTAATTTGGCCATTAGCGAGCTGGAGATTCGAAGAAATGGGATCTGTAATGGGGATTCCTCCAACATATCTCGGCCTATTGGGAATATTCACAGGAGTTGTGATAATCGTCCTCTCAATTGGTTGGATGTATGACGTGACCTTCGGCTTATGGCGAGAACACCTAACAGTGGTGCAGGAACGAAACCCATTTACGACTTACAAATTGAATGCACCGTTCGGAATTATTCTCGCCCAGACTAACACCATTCTTCGCAAGGTGTCTGAAGACGATGAAGAAGTTCAACGCCATTGCGACTTTGTCGATAGATGGCTTGAGTGGAATTCAGAACAGGAAATCTGGCAACGTACGATGAGTTCTTGGAAAACTATCGTGGGCGACGAAGATCCGTTTATGCAACATCTATCTGAATCTGCACGAGAAAGTTTAGAGAAAGCATCAGACGAATTACAAGAATTCTGAACCCGGTGTTGTAGATGACAATCGAGTCGATGTGGGGTGTCTACCACGCAGATGGCGGCTTGCTTGGGGAGTTACGTTACGTCATGGGCGTCGCGTTCAGAGGAGAACACTGCTCACTCTGCGATATTACTCATAGCATAGCATGGGAAAAGGGAGAAATGAAGGAATGGAGAAACACTTCAGAAATCCCCTTTCACCTAGTCCATTTGAATGAAAGACCAGAAGATGTTGAGACGGCAACAGAGGGCAAGACGCCATGTATAGTGGGGGAAACCGACTCTGGTTT
>CALEIW010000216.1 GCA_937876055.1 uncultured euryarchaeote | reverse complement strand
CCATAAAACTGGCAGCCGCCAAAAACGAACCCGCCCTAGAACCGACTTGCCCTGTCGGCATTCTAGGCCAAACATGCAATCCGAATATACGCTCAACTTCGGGATTTTGTAATGCGCCTTCATTGGTCATTTTTTGTCCTCCAGCGCCACCTTCTTCAGCAGGTTGGAATAGGAACTTTACAGTTCCTTGAATTTCTTTTTCACTGAGAATTTTCGCTGCACCTAACAACATAGCAGTATGACAATCATGTCCACAAGCATGCATTTTGCCATCTATTTCACTCTTGAAATCTACATCTGCGGTTTCGTGGATAGGCAGAGCATCCATATCTGCTCTCAATGCAATACACGGGCCATCTCCATTACCAATTGAAGCGAGAACGCCGGTTTCAGCAATAGGAAAATCATATTCAATTCCTAATTCATCCAACTTTTCTCGAACTAATGCATTGGTACGATGCTCTTCATACATTAATTCTGGAAATCTGTGCAATTTCCTTCGTATGTCAATAATCCAATCTTTGATGCTCTCCGACTCGTTCATAATCGCATCCAATTCCATGAACGGAGGTTGTGGGAGTTTGGTAAAAAGTCTACACACTACAAAACAGCCCGATTTCCGGCATTGGCCTTTTGAATGACCAAACATTCGCGATTGATATGATGCGTTCAGGTAATCCAGCGTTGAGTGATGACACATTCTCCTCATCTAGCTACCAAGACAAACCATGGTGGGATGGTTTTGACCTCGCAGATGAGTCAACAACAATGTCCATCGAAGGAACAGCCGAAAAAACCGGAATCTTACTAGGAATTATAATTCTAACAGCCCTATTCACGGCATTCTCGATGCCTGCATCAGCGCCATTGATGATCCTAGGGTTTCTTGGAGGATTCATTACAGCAATGGTTATAATTTTCTCCCGTTCAACAAATCCAGTCCTAATTTGCCTTTATGCAGCGTTTGAAGGCATGGCCTTAGGAGGATTGACTTGGTTTTATGAATCGATTCCAGGCCTAGAAGGAATCGGAATCGTTGCAGCATTACTCACCTTTGGAATACTCGGTGTAATGCTGACAATATACAGAATGGGCTTAATCCATTGGGACGAAAATACACGTATTGCAATAACTTCGGCAGTTGTGGGAATCCTTGTAATATACATCGTATCAATAATCGGCTCATTTGCCGGTTTTACATTACCTTTCATGGAGCCTGGCCCATGGGGTATTGCATTCAGTTTATTCGTGGTAGGAATCGCCTCCTTCTGCCTCGCAGCGGATTTTGATTTCATTGAAAGAGGTGTACTTTCAGGCTCTCCAAAAGAACTTGAATGGCGAGCCGCATTTGGCTTGATGGTAACCCTAATTTGGCTATACGTTGAGATACTACGCTTACTAGCAATAATTGCAGCTAGTAGATAGTGGTGAGCTATTTGGAAACCGATCTAATCCTAGGCCTAGCAATTGCTGGTGCCACTTTAGGATTAGTAGAGGGCATAAAACCCGGACCACTCCTAACTATGGTAATCCGTGAAACTCTATCTGGAGGCCTTCGAGCGGGTTTGTGGACTGCAGCGGCTCCAATTTTCACAGACGGGCCACTAGTAATCTTCAGCCTATTTGCTGCAGCATGGATAGCAACAAATCCCTCAGCCTTACTGTTGATTACGCTTGCAGGAGCGATATTTCTTGCTCAAATGGGCTACGAATGCTTCGGTTTGGAACCTCCCAATATGGAGGAAGACGCACCGCCCCCCACAGGCTCATTTCTTAGAGGCGTAATCACGAATCTATTGAATCCAAATGTGTATGTTTTCTGGTTTCTAATCGGAGGCCCGTTGATGGCCTCAGCGGCCGATGAAGAGATTCTAGCCCCAATCGCCTATGCGATAACATTCCTAGTTACAATAATGCTGACAAAGGCGACAATCGCCTATGCAATACATCGAGCAAGCGGTAATATTTCAGCAACAGTTTATCGAAGATTGTTAGCAGTTTGTGGCATAGTAATGATTGGCTTTTCCCTATACTATGCAATGCAAGCATACGGACTTCTACAAGAGACCGGAATTCTCTGAATGACTAGACGGTGGAGTTTCCACCAGTGGGATTGCTAAGCAGTGTAGTCGGCCCGCCCATCGGCATCTCAGGCAGTGGGGCTAGAGGGCCACGCAGACTTGGACCGATTGTAATCGTACCAAAAATCCCCTCGTCAACGATATTGTGTGAAAGTCCGAACCAAGGCCTTCCATGTTGGTCGACCAAAATATCGATGAAATCTCCAAAGCCACCACATCGGTTGTAACCGCAGTCAGCGGATACATCCAATGGGTCTCCAAATTCGTTGACTTGAACAGTGGTGATAAGCGGATTATCCGAGAAAGCATCGGTAATTATCGAAATATAACCATTCCAAGTATCGTTACCAGAGTCACCGAGATAAGCCAAGGCAACCCTACCTTCTCCACCGGCTGCAATTGCTGGAAAACCAGTGCCCTCTAGCCGGGTTGGTGGCGCTATCATCAGAGGGTCCGACCAAGTATCGCCTTCGTCTCTTGAGTATGAATAATATGGCATGTTATCGAATCCCATCCACATTGCATGGAGATTATTTTCTTCATCTGGATGAACTTGTGCTTCCTCGAAATTCCAAGTATCCGCAGTACCAGTAGTTTCTGTAGGAAGAGGATGCTCAGTCCAAGTTATGCCACCGTCTGTAGTTCGATAAATCGAATATCCTTCCCCATCACATCCTGGGTTTCCACGATACAAATTCCCATCGTTCGCACCAATCATATGCCCAGTCAAACCGCCACTATTGCAGTTTAGAGGAGAACCCGGAACTTGTTGAGTCCAAGTTATGCCACCGTCAAAACTCGACGAGCAGAGAGGAGATTGCCAATTGCCATTGATACAGAATACCCAAGTCGTTGGGTGTAAGGCTGCAGGATAAGGGGAAGAAGCAATTGTTTGGTGGTCCTGAATCGATGTTCCAGTGGCCACAGTCGGCGGACTCCAACTCTGTCCTTCATTATCCGACCATTCAACAGTCATCCCCAACAGCGCGTGCATATCGAATTTCATTATCCGATCAGTCCATGGGTCAACGTAGACATATGGGTCGTTTGAGTTTGCAACAGGAATGGTGGGCGGATTGTAAACATCTACACAATCGTACTCAACAGAACCAATCATTCCAATCAAACTAGAACATTGGACAATAGCTGTAGACCCAGAATCTCCATTCCCCCAACTTGTGATGTATAGATTGTCTTCAGATGTAATCCCAATCGTCGGTTCAAATGTTGACATTCCGATTCCATAGTAACTTCCGACAGTGCACAGAGGGATATTATCGCCGACCAATGCATCGCTTCCGTTGAAAACACTCGAGGTGTTTACAGCGTCAGTGGCGTTTGCAAAATGATACCAAACATTCCGGGCGATTCCATCAGGGCAAAGAGCATCAAACACACTATCAGGTTCCTCAGGAGCCACATCATCCCCTCCAAAACAACCCGAAAGAATCGGCGCCAACATCAGCAAGATGACCGCGCCAACAGCACTTCGCATGACTCGCCGGAGTCGGCGGCATACATCAGTTAGTCGCCTCCTCACATCTTGAGCGAGGATACTCCACCGGCTGGCAAAGGTGGTAATTGAACAACCTCTCCGTACAGCGAAGGCCCAGTCATCAATGTACCAATCACCGCTTCCTCCGTACCCGCTGCATTGTGCGCCAAAGCAATCCACGGACGACCGAAGTCATCGAGCTCAACATCTATGAAATCACCAAATCCACCACAACGAACATTCCCACAGTCTGAAGTAATGTCCAAAGGATCCTCTGGCAGATTGGCTACAACACTCGTGATAAGTGGATTTTCTGCGAATGCATCAGTCATTATCGCCATATATCCACCCCAACCACATTCAGAAGAACCACCCTCGGTAGTATTGTTTCCAACCGATTCACAATCATTTACCTCTCCGATATATCCGACGACAACCCTTCCTTCATCCCCGGCGAAAATTGTCGGAAAACCAGTTTCCGTGACACTTGGCGCGGCCATCATCATTGGCTCAGACCAAGTCTGTCCTTGATCACGCGAATATGCATACCATGGCATCTGGTCAATTGAAATCCAAGTCGCATGGACATTTCCCCCTTCATCGACTGCCACAGCAACTTCGTGAGAATGCCAGCCTTGCTGCATCGGAACATCCGTGGTTATGGTATGCTCACTCCAGGTGTATCCTCCATCGTGAGAGGCGTATACTGCTGGACCTTCACAAGAGGGGTTACCTCGGTAGACCGAACCATCCGAACCACCGGCAACATGTCCATGCAACCCCGAGCATTGATTTCCAAAACTCTCTGTGGGGTAACCAATTCTTTGGGCATCCCAAGTATGTCCTCCATCGATTGACCTAGAGCATTGAGCCCCAAGGGCAGGAGAACCCGTGTTAATGCAATACACGTATACTACATCACCGACTATAGCGTTGTTATGAGGCATTGAAGCAATACTTTGGTGGTCTTGTGGAGCATAGTATCCTTCCACAGGGAAAGGGGCACTCCAAGTCTCTCCATCATCACTCGAATATTCAACAAACATCATCGTTAGAGCATGCATGTCAAATTTGACTAATTTATCGTTGAATTTGTCCACATACAGATAGGGGTCATTAGAATTCGGTGTTTGTCCTTGGTCATCAGACATACCGAACGGCCCAACATCTTCCCACGTCTGACCCCAATCTCTTGATCGAATTATATGGGTCCCATCTCCTAATCCATTGTAATTGGTGAAGAATATAGCACCCGAGGATGTTATTCCAATTGTTGGCTCAAAAGTATCGTATCCGGTCCCATAATATGTCGCTTCCGCAAAGAATGGCAGACTCGCCCCCGTCAAATTTGAGGTTATGTTGGCTGCTAAAACGGCATTAGAATCGGTCGCATCCACGGCCATCGGTGAAGAAACACTTCCAGGATAATGATACCAAGTAGTTCTTGGTATCTCTCCTTGCTCAAAATCGAAAGCGGTTTCGACAACCTCTTCGGCCTGCTTCTCGCCACCGAAGCAACCACTCAATACAGGAGCCATGAGCAATAGTGCTAGCATGACGGAAACGCTTCGCATATTCGCCCGTCAAAACCATTCGTTTTCAAGAATTGGGGGTGTTGTATCTAGAATGGAATCTAGGGGTTCCCGCCATTCCATTCGCAACTCTTCCTCTGCCGGACTCGCATCCCAGTAGAGTTTCTTTCGAAGATGCCTCCTAGCCCACGCCACATCGATTTTGGGATGGAAAAATGATGCAATGATCGCTAGCCAGTAGGGGGCTTCCCAAGTAGCCCACTTTCTTTCAGGATGAGCAACCTTGAGGGATTTTGCAATATCATTCATCATCATCTCACCAGAGACAGTTAGGTAGCGCCCCATATCTTCACCCTCGGTCAAGGCTCTGACATGAGCTTCGGCAACATCCCTAACGTCAACGATATTGATTTGCATCGGTAGATTGAGAGGAACCTCTCTTCGAACAATCGCCATTAGGATCGCAAGAGAGCCACGCAGATGCCGTGGAGACATAGGCGGGCCGAACACCATACACGGATGAATTGTCACCAATCTCGGCCGAGTTTCTTCATCCAAAGAGGAATGCCAATCTCTAATCAAGCGCTCAGCACTAACCTTCGCTAGGCCATACGGATTCTCTTCTAGGGTTGCATCATCGGCCCAAGTGTCAGTGGTTAGTACAGTACCATCCTTCCAATCCATAGGCCGGATCGCAGCCGTCGAAGAGGTGTGTACAATTCGCTTGATTGTACCAGATTTCTCAACGGCTGAAATCACGTTTTGAGTACCAATAACGCTCGGGTCGACAATTTTTCTTTGTGGGTCCTTTGACCTAACCACTACGGTCGCCGCAGTGTGGATTAAGTCACTACACCCTGCAATTGCAGAATCAACAGAATTGGGGTTGAATAGATCCATTTTGACTACTTCCAAAACCCCTCCCTCAGCGATTGGAAGATTCCGTAAATGGTCCACACGTTCTGGGTCAGCAACATCTCTAACGGTAGCCCTGACACTCTCGCCACGTGCGAGTAAATTAGCTACCACGTGGCTACCGATGTATCCCGAAGCACCTGTGACTACAGTTACCATTGGACTGCGATAAGCCCCCTGTCTTCAATACTAACTCAGGCCAAACCATCAGTTAATTGTTCGAGCAATTCATCCAATTCCTCTTCATCAGGCATCAATGTAGCCGCCTCTTGAGCCGCGAATAATGCCGAAGTAGTCCGACCCATTTCTAGGTGCGCTCGCGCTAGATTCGCCCAGGCCGCGCCCCTTTCGCAATAATTCACAGAATTAATTGCCCCCCGGAACCATTTGATTGCCATCTCGGGTTGCCCTCTTTGTAGCAAAGCCTCACCTATCTCATTCCAAGAGCCGCCATAATTAGGGTTTGTCTCAATCGCTAGACGCTGCCAAGCCAAGCCATCTTCCTCATCATCCGAGAAAGTCATTCCAAGGAAACAAGCAGCCTCCGGAGAAGGACTTAGTTGGAACGAAGTTCCATGATGTTCTGCTGCTACACGGAGAATTCCTAATCGCTGCAAAACATTACCCATCCTAAACAAATCTTGAGCCAACACTTCACGTAAGCCTACTCCAATACCTTCGCTTTCGGTAGTAGCCTCTACCTCGCCCCAGACTTCTTCGATCATATCCAACAAGGCCGCAGGCCCCAATCTATCTCGAGTAGGCTCATCATTGGCATGCATCCAAGCGGCCTTTACCGAGGTTGTTTTAGGCTCATCTTGATCTAGCATTTCGACAAATGGCGCCAGATCGCAAAGGGACTGAGCAACCTCATCTTGAATCATATCTACATTCCAAATAGCTAACCACTGAGCTTGAAATTCCCCCTCGGCCTGCCTTGTAATTGTCTGTAAAACAGTACCAGTACTTTCCCCGATAGCCGCTACCGCAATTCCATCGAATGAGAGCCGCATCAATAATCCAACAGGAACCCTTGGCAACCCCCCAGTCACCAATATCTTGTTCCACCCATCTTCCGGAGTTCCTTTGTAGAGCTCTTCAACACCGCACCATTCAATCTGACAACCGCAAGCATCGGCGACGATATCGAGACGCAACTCACTCCAACGTCTTTGCAATTCTGCTCTCCGGCCATCATCGATTTCTACAACTCTCAATCTTGATACTCCCAATTGCATCAAAATCTCAGTCCACCAATTTCCGCGCGGAGCGACTAACATCACAGAGTCGCCGCGCTCAATCTCTAGCATTTGAATAACTTGAGCAGTTTCATAAATTCCAGGAAGTAGTGAGTTAGGCGCATCAACATCAGACCACCAAGGCATGCGTAAAGCACTCCCTTCGATGTTATCGCCATCATGCCCTATTGGCAATGGTAGCGCGTGCACTCCGCGCGGTGTTCGTAATAGCACATCACGCAACTCATCATTTTCTATCGCCCCCATGAGAACTAGGCGTTCAACAGCCTCAGCATGAGGTGCTAAACTCGGCCATGTTCTAACAAGTGGAAGCGCATTCAAATCGCAGTCCGAACCGTCCTGGACGTTCCAATCCCTCTCCACGCTATGTAGTTCTGCAACTTACTCTATTGAAACCCACGCCTCAACGATACCTAGAAGCATCATTTTGCACCCTTTTGGGATTGTGGATTAAACTAACAAGTCCGTAAACAAAGTTCTGCAACAGAATCGACTACTAAACTAGGGTTCTGAGGAGCAGCTACCAAGTCTTCACGAGTGGCTTCACCAGAGAGAACTAGAATTCCATGAACACCCGCTCTATCGGCCATTTCCATATCTGTGTACAATCTGTCTCCAACCATTGCACACTCTTCAGGCCTGAGCCCTAACTCCTCGACTTTGTGAAGAATCATTCCGGCATTTGGCTTTCCAGCTACATGGGAAGCAGACACCCCTGTGGTCGCCTCGAACAACGCCATGTACGCTCCTGTGTCAGGCAATCCGCCTTCAGGCGAAGGACAAACCATGTCAGGGTGGCTAACGACCAAAGGAACGCCACGATGCATTAGGATACTAGCGGCGCTTAATTTCTCGTAAGTTATCTCTGTATCATATCCAAGAACGATATACTGAGGATCGGTAGACCTAGTTTCTATTCCTGAATCCTCCAACATCTCTCGCATACCTTCCGTTCCAACAAGATAGGTTTGGTTCACTCCTTCATTCGCCAACCAAGAGAGCAAATCGTGAGTTGATAATAGCACATCATCTTCTGTGGCAGGAATATCCATTGCGTGTAATTTTGTGACATATTGCTTCACAGAACGGCTTGAATTATTTGATAGAAAATACCTCTTAATCCCCGCATCATCAAGCCGCGAGAGAAATTCTAACGAACCATCAATCAAATTATCTCCGAGATATATTGTCCCGTCTAGGTCTAGGAAAATCGCTTTGATTCCGGCTAGAGTTTTGTCTAGAGCCATGATATCACTTCAGGGAAGGACGATAGTCTTGAACAGGAACCAAGGATTCCAAAGTTCTGTCTGAGCCTCTTTACTTGCTATCATTTCAGACATTATTGTACCAATTTCCTTCTTTCGATTGGCTTTGTTGATGAACCAATTAGTAAGCCTCTTCCACTTCATCATTTTCTGGAGAGTTTTTGAGTTTGTGAGCTCTTTACCCAATATCGCCCACAACTCTTCCATGTAAGCGTCGGCGGCTTCTGAGGGGAAGCCGCTCGAATGCAGATTCTTATCGAAATGTTTGCTAGTTAGTTTAGCAGAAAGTAGAGCATTTCCGATACCCTCTCCGCTAAACGGATCAACTAGGCTAGCAGCATCTCCAACCGTCATTGCTCCTGCCATAGCCCCCCTTCGTGGTTGATGGGAAGGAGGGTTTTTCCTAGGTGAGCCAAAAGGCAATTGCCAACCTTTACCAGAACCAGATACCATTTTTGCATTAGCGAATCTTTCTTTGAAACGAGGATGCTCTCGAATTAACCATTCTTGAGTTTTTTTCAATCCCCTCCAGCCCCCTTTCTTCTTGGCTTTTCTTTCCTCAGAGATTAGCATACCAATTCCGACATTTACCACACCATCACCGACAGGAAATAGCCAAAAATACCCAGGAATTACTTCGTCGATAAAGTGAATTTCTATTTGCCCTTCATTTCCTTCCAGTCCTTCCACGTTATCCCAATATTCTCGATAGCCACCACAAAAATGATCGTCATCCCTATGAGGCTCATCAAATACATCGAGAGTGATAGTTCTAGATACAGGGCAATTGTAACCACCGGCTCCAATAGTAAGTGCTGAATTGAATTCTAATTCCTCAGGAGCATCTCTTCCAAAATTTCCTTTGACTCCCGTTACACAGGCCTCAACACCTTCGCCTTCGACATTAACCTCCGTTACTGTGAAGCCCTGAATTACAGAACCCCCATTCTCCCTAACAATATCTTGACACTTATGGAACATAAGATAGTCAAATTGCTCTCTAGGTAATGAATATCCAGATTGTAAACCTTGTTTTTCGTAAGCCTCTTTAGGTAGCATGACCCGAACTTCCGAGCCGTTTGCACTTCCAAAAACGATTGAGTCAACGACGTAGTGTGGCGACTCATCAATCAACTCAAGTACGCCCAATTCCTTGGCGTGAGAGAGTGATTTTCCTCCAACAGCATCGCCACAAGGTTTGTCTCTAGGCCAAACCCCTTTTTCGATTAGAAGTACTTTACAACCATTCATCGCGTTGAAGGCCGCTGCCGCGGAACCACCCGGGCCACCCCCCACAACAATTACATCAAATTGCGACCCATCCTCTGGGACAGAACCGGTCTCGATGGGTTGTTTGTGGTCCAGCACACTGTTCCCTCGGTAGCGCCCAAGGTCGTCGGGCATTCAAACTTCACCATCTAGTTGATTGCCTTGACCCCTTACGGAGATACATGAAATCATCCGTTTGGGTAGTCGAAACCACACTACCAGGAGATTGGTCAGAGTCAATGGTTGGCGAGTGGTGCTACAAGTTGGTAGACGCGGGTCTAATGGCATGTGCTCACCGCTCAAAAATAACCTCAACTTATCGTTGGAAAGACGACGTCCAAAGCAATCCTGAATGGCAAATTCAATGCAAAACTAGTGAATCAAAGAAACAATTTCTGATTGATGAGATCCAAACCGACCATCCCTACGATTTGCCTATGGTAATCTGCTTTGAGACAGAGTCCACCCCTGAATATGCAGAATGGGTTGAACGAAACTAGCCTACTTTTTGTCTGAACCCTTTGGGTTCACTTGATTTGCCCCCCCTCTGTCCGAGGACCATGAACGAGGAACACTCGGACAAGGAGTTCGCTACACGAGCAGTATGGTCAGGCACTCAAAATATCGAGGGGGCGGCAGTAACTCCAATTTTCAATACGGCAACATATCAACTCACAGACGAGCGCTATGCAGGTTGGGCTGCAGGCGCGCAGCACACAGCACTTTACTCCCGACTCTCCAGTATCAACTCCGAAGGGGTTGCAATGAAAGTTGCTCAACTTGAAGGCGCTGAGGATGGCGAGACCTTTGCCAGCGGGATGTCAGCAATATCAACAACTCTGATGTCTCTCCTATCCAGTGGAGATCACATGGTAGCAAGTGCAGATTGTTACGGAGGTACCTATGGTTTGATGACCGAGGATTTGCCTAGATTTGGGATTGAAGTTACAATGGCAGATATGAGAGACCCGGCATCTTATGAGGCCGCAATCCAAGAAAACACTAAGATTCTCTATGTTGAAACAATTACCAATCCAGTAATCAAAGTCTGCGACTTAGAAGCTATGGCCAACTTAGCAAAGAAGCATGATTTGATTTGTATAGTTGACAACACATTTGCAACCCCATGGGCTTGCAACCCAATCGATTTAGGATTTGATCTAGTTATTCATTCAGGAACCAAATATCTTGGCGGCCATTCGGATTTAATCGCAGGAATAGTCGTCGGTAGAAAGGACCTCGTTGCAGAGATTTTCCCTCGAAAGGTCCACTTCGGTGGGGCCGCTGATCCACATATGTGCTACTTGCTGGAAAGAGGTATGAGGACCCTACATGCAAGAATGCCAATTCATACATCCAATTCTGCAGAAATAGCCAAACGCCTTGAGGCACATGGCATGATTGAACACGTCAATCACCCTAGCCTTCCAAGTAGCCCAGATTATGAAGTAGCTCAAAGAATCGTTCCAAAAGGAACAGGGATGATTTCATTTGTCGTGAAAGGAGGAGATGAAGCGGCCTTGAAATTCATGAGAAGTCTAGAGATTATCTTCGAAGCAACAAGCCTAGGCGGCGTTGAGAGCTTGGTTGAATGCCCATTCAATTCCAGCCACATGTTCGTCCCTGAAGATGTTAGAAACCAAGCAGGAATAGTTCCCGGCTTTGTGAGAATGAGCGTCGGTATCGAGGACGTTGAAGATCTTTGGAACGACATTTCATCTGCACTTACAGAAACAGAACAACTTCTTGCAACATTGGCTTGAGGTGTGGGCTTGAATGAAGCAGATTTCGTTGCTCTGCTAGTGTTCATAGTGCCGATGTGTTTCACCCCAGGGCCAAACAATCTACTCTGTGCGGCGCATGGGTCACAACATGGTTTTCGTGCATCAATTCCAATGACTCTCGGAATGTTAGTCGGATGGTCTAGTTTGGGGGTGGCAGTAGGTCTCGGCACGGTCTACATAGAAGAAAATCAAGAAATTTTTCAGGCATTAACTTGGGTAGG
>CALEIW010000215.1 GCA_937876055.1 uncultured euryarchaeote | reverse complement strand
GACTTTGTTGAAAAAATCAATAGCGAATTAATTGCTGCATACGGAAATTTTGTTCATCGAGTTTTGACTTTAGGGGCCAGACTTGAGGATAATCCAAATTCTCCATTGGAGGAATTTGAAGACTTAACTTTAACAACCCAATATCAAGCAAAGTTAGAAGATTTGCATCAATCAATAACCAACTCACTAAATAAACACAGATACAAAGAGGCATTGAGATTTGCTATGAATGCTGCACAACTCGGTAATCAAATGTTGCAAAATGCAACGCCCTGGAAATATCTTTCTCCGAATGGTGATTCTGAAAATTACGAAGAAGAGAGAAGGAATTCTCTTGCGTTGCTATCATTTGGCTGGAGAATTGCTAGATACTTGTCAATTACTACTCAACCATTCCTCCCGTTTAGCGCTTCCCGTTTGTGGAATTCATTGGGTCAAGATGGTGATGTAGCTTTGATAAATTGGAATTCAGCGATTGATTGGAATGTGGATATGACTTGGAATGATAAGAAACCAGAGCCGCTATTCAAGAGGTTAGATTTAGAGGAAATATTATCTTTTGAAAAAGAATTAGTTGATGATGATAAAGAACTAGAGCAACCTGGGCACGTCGTTAAAGGTGGAAAGAAGAAAAAAGGTGATAAAAAAATGAAAGAAGTAATAGAAGGTATCGAATATTTAGATTTTGATACATTTATGAAAGTAGATCTTCGAGTTGGAAAGATATCTAAGGTAGAAGATCACCCTAATGCCGATAAGTTATATGTCGTATATTTAGACGATGGAACAAATAATGGTAGAACTATTTGTGCTGGAATTAAAAAATACTATTCAATAGACGAACTTGTAGGAAAATCAGTAGTATTTGTTTCAAATCTCAAACCGCGCCCATTAAGGGGAATTACATCTGAAGGTATGATGCTCGCTGCAGATGATGGCGAGGACAATGTTAAATTGATCACAGTAGATGGTAACATAAAGACTGGCTCTCAAGTTCGATAATCATTTCAGTCTATCCCTAACTTCCTTAAGTGATTCTTTAGATAACAGTCGAGATTTTTCTAGTAAATCTTCAGATTTTTGCGACAGGTCTCCTACCATCTCAGATGGTAAAGATTGCAAATTAATATCTACATTGAATAGTGCAC
>CALEIW010000214.1 GCA_937876055.1 uncultured euryarchaeote | reverse complement strand
CGAAAGGTGGTTGAGACAACTTCCGAAAATCGCTGCTCGATGTTACAAGATGTGATGGCTGGACGCGCCACAGAAATCGATTCTCTTTGTGGCGCTGTTGTAGAAAGAGGAGAGTCTCTTGGAATTCCCACTCCCGCAAATCAATCTCTACATGCATTGGTCAAAGGCATCGAAAGGTCTGGCGAATTTTCCTGATTACTCACAATCGATATTGTAGTGGAGTCCTACGTTTTCTCTTCTAGCAATCGAGGCTTCGATAACCAGTTCAGCACAAATTATCAGATTTCGTAATTCTACCATAGCCTGAGTAGGTTTAGTCGCATGCCAGACAGGAACTACATCTGCTCTGATTTTCGCAATCTTCTCTCTGGCACTTTCTAAACGAGAATCACTCTTTACCAAACCAACATCGTTTGTCATCATCGTTCTAAGCGACAATAAATCACTTTCGAGAGTGCCGTGGTCTGCTAATTCCTCAAGTTCTTCGCCTCTCCAGTAAAGGATGTCTTCACCGATATCCGGAAGCAATCCATCTTCTGCTCTCGAAATAATTTCAGTAGCCGCTCTCTCAGAGTATACTACCGCCTCTAGTAGGGAATTCGAAGCGAGGCGGTTAGCGCCATGAAGTCCGGTTCTAGCAACTTCTCCGACACAGTATAACCCAGGTAGAAGTTGACCATCATGCATTGCCCTGCCTTTCTGGTCGACCTTAATCCCTCCAACAAGATAGTGAGCGGCAGGGCGTACAGGAATCGGATCAGGCCCTAAATCGATTCCATATTCAGCCAACTTATTTGCAATCGTTGGAAACTCTTCGCGGATTTCCTGAACATCTAGGTGTTCTGTTACCAATAGCACATGAGAATCTCCACTTCGTTTCAATTCTCTATCAGTGGCTCTTGCTACGACATCTCTAGTGTCCAGTGATCCTTTTTCAGAATATCTTTTCATGTAAGATAAATCATCAGGAGAGCCGCCAACCTCCTTCCATTTTTGGTATTCGGAACGGGTCATCAAAATCGCCCCGTGTCCTCTCATTGCTTCCGTTATCAAAAATGGATGTTGTGAATCGACAGCTAATGCGGTTGGATGAAATTGAATGAATTCCATATCGCAAATATCAGCGCCTAATCTATGCGCCATAGCAACTCCGTCACCTGTGGAAACCGATGGATTTGTAGTAGCTAGATGTAGCATACCTGCTCCTCCAGATGCCAATACAACGCATCGTGATGCCAGTGTGTAGACCTTGCCATCAGGGGCTAAACACCACAAACCCGCGACTCCTTTTTCCGGCTTATCTAAATCCCGTCGAACTAGATCTAGAACCATCCAATCTTCTAGAATCCGTAGTCCGGATTCGTACTCATTCGCCGCTCCTTCAGTTAAGGCCCGCTCGATTTCAGCTCCGGTTCGATCGCGAGAATGTAGAATCCTGCTCTCGGAGTGTCCACCTTCTTTGGTCAGGTCATATATGCCATCTTTACTCAAATCGAATTGCACTCCATGTTCGACCAAATCACGAATCCGATCTGCGGCATCGTACACGACCGAACGAACAACCGCCTCGTCACACAAACCTCCTCCGGAAGCTAGAGTGTCCCGCACATGAGCCTCCAAAGACGCTTCATTATCGACATCAAGAACTCCGGCAATTCCTCCTTGAGCCCAGTTGGTAGAAGATGTCGAGAGACTCTTTTTTGTGACGATTGCAACGGAGAGTCCGGCTCGAAAACATCGCAAGCCAAGAAACAGCCCAGCGATACCCGAGCCGATAACCGCGACATCGACCGGCGGCAGGTCTCGATTGGAAGTATCCCCTGCCATGTGCATTCCTCATACTAACCTGCATTGAAGATAACCATCCTTCAGCCACTCTTCGGTTATTCGAAATAGTGTCTGCAAACACTCTCCAAAACGCTGTGATGCCTCAACCTTCATAGTCTTGGAAGGGGGCAGGGCGAGAATGACGTTGGACAAATTTCCTTCGTCATTTAGGTGATGGGATGCACTTACTGAGAATAGAAGTAGAGAACTTCAAGTCTTTTGCTGGTGAAATGACCATCCCATTCGATGAGGGATTTACCGCAATAACCGGTCCAAATGGGTCCGGAAAGTCAAATTCGGGTGACGCAATTCAATTCGTACTCGGCACTCGTTCGACAAAAGTAATGCGAGCAGACAACGTTGCTGACTTGATATTCAATGGTGGAAAGCGTGGAAAACCTGCTCGCCATATGTCGGTAACACTGGTTTTCGCGAACAAACCCGAATTAGGAGGGCGACGAAGACTTCGAATCGCTGAGGATGAAGTTGCATTCACAAGGGCCGTCCGCTTGAGCAGAAAGAACCAACCGGTTTCATCCTACAGAATCGGTGAAAGAAGTGTTACTGCAACAGAGATGAGGAGAACTCTTGCCGAGGCCGGACTACACGGTGATGGATACAATATTGTCCTACAGGGAGATGTAACCAATCTCGCTACAATGACTGATTGGAAGAGAAGAGGTGTTTTGGAAGAGGTTGCTGGGGTAACTGCATATGATTCCGAAATCCGCTCGGCCAATAATCAACGCAAAGTGGTTGAAAACGATATCGAGACTATCGAATTATTTGAGTCGGACCAAAAGGCTCGCCTGAAGAAATTGGAAAAAGAGAGAGAACAGGCTCTCAAATATCGCGATCTCAAGGAACAGTTAGATCAAGCTAGAATCATCTTGGCTCAGGCCAAGTATCGCAATCGAGTCGACGAGATTCGTATGCTGAACGAAGATCATGAAAAGTATCAAGAAAAAAGTAACAAGGTTCGTGAAAGCGTAAGAAGTAACGAATCACGTCTTTTGCAACTTGAAGAAGAGTTAGTCAACGTCTCTCGTGAACTCGATGACATGGCGACTGGAGAATCCAAGGCAGTCATGGATGAGATTCGAACCTTGGAGATTGAAGTCGAGACCAGCCGTGACAGAATCGGTGATCAAAAGCGGGCTTCAGAAGACGCGGTTGGCGAAATCGAGTTTTTCCAATCCGACTTGGAATCAGCCGAAGCGGCAATTTCACAGTTGGTTGAGGAGATAGAGGCGGCTAAACAATCTGTGATTGATGCTGACAATGCTCTTGATGCCGCCGAAAGAGACGAGTCAGAGGCTCGTAAAGCAATAGAATCCGGCGACAAGCACTCTCGAGATCTGAATCGAGCCTTAGGATTGGCAAATGAAGAACTATCCAAGGCTCACGGCAAAATGGCTGAAGCCAGACTAGAATCTGATAGGGCTGAGCAAGCAGCAAGAATAGCCTCTGATAATTTGGCAGATTTAGAGGAACAATACGAGGTCGTATCACTTGAACGAGATGACCTCGAATTAACCGGCGAAGATCTACAAGAAGAAAAGCCGGTTGAGGATAGAGAATCATTGGCTGTTAAATTAACACAATTACAGAAACAAGAGGCTGCACTACGCGGTGATCGCGATAGTGCAGAGGAGCAATTGAGAGGCGCCAATAGGTCACTTGACCGAGCTCGTGCCGCACAGGAGGCAAGAGCCTCGAAACCAGGTTCTGCGGTAACTCTGCGTGCATTATCCAAACTCCGAGAGAGAGGAGAGATCAAGGGAATACTCGGTTCACTCGGAGAATTAACCTCGCCAAAGGATGATTCACATGAGGAGGCACTAGCCTTCGCACTCGGCGGAGGTATGAATTCAATTGTTGTCAGCGATGATGAGGTAGCCGCAAGTTGTATCAAGTGGCTTGGTGCAAATGGCGGTGGTAGAGCAACATTCCTCCCGCTAAACAAAATCAGTGCGTCTCGCGCTCAGGGTAGAGCCCTAATGGTCGCCAGAAATCCTGGAATTATTGGATTCGCTCATGACTTATTGGATTATGATGAAGAAATCGAAACCGCTGTACGCTTCGCCTGTAGAAACACGTTGATTGTTCAGTCCATGGATGTGGCCCGCCGCAACATGGGCGGCGTTAGGATGGTTACTCTTGACGGCTCGATAGTCGAAGCGACTGGTGCGATGACAGGTGGTTCTTCGGCAAAGGGTTCCCGACCGTCATTCGGTGGCGCCGGAGCCGCTGGCGCTGGTATGGAGAAACTTGAATCCGCAGTAAACAGAGCCAATCTCAGATATTCAACAGTAGAGGCTGCTCTGAAAGAAATCCGCGACAATATGAACGATATCCGAAACCAAATTCACGGACTCGATGATAGTGACCACTCTGTAAAGGTGAGGAATTGGAAAGCCGATGTTAAGATTGCACAAAAGCAAGTAGATGACATCTCCAAGAAGGTTGTCGATGCTCGTAATGAACATGACAGATTGGAGGCCGCTAGCCAACAAGCGATTGAGGCCGCTGCTGAGGCTGAAAGGGAACACGGAGCCGCTCTCGAGGCTCGTCGAACAGCAGCGGAGGCATTACAAAATCATACTCCAGATCATCTTTCACAAATCCTTCGAAGCGCTCAGGATACACGGACTGAGGCTGAGCGTACGAAGTTGAGAGCCGAGTCAGATATTTTGACCGGTGGCGAGAAACTCAAGGTTCTAGAGGATAGAAAGAACGATCTAACTAGATCCGTCGAGAGACAAAACGAAATTATTACAGAAGCCACAAGCACGATTCAGAGTCTTCAAACATTAATCGATAAGGCAGAGGAGACTCTGAAAGATCTCAAATTACAAGCTTCACAGTTTAACGAAGAACACCAGGTTCTCAGCGAGCGTAGGGATGAGATTGTCGACGAACGCGCCAGCCTTCGTGCTCACATAGACCAGATGCAGACTCAGCGTGAAACAATCAAATCGAGATTGGAAGGTCTCGTCGAGAGCATAAGGAACAAACAAGAGACATTGGCCGAGTTACAGGAAGAGTTGGCTGAAAGTCAAATTGAGATTCCTGATTTAGATATTCAATTGCCAACAGTGGCCGAGGCGGAGAAGGGGGTGCAGGGCCTAGATCGCCGCCTCGGCCAACTCGGCGACGTGAATATGCTAGCGATAGAAGACTACGACATAACCGTAGAGAGAATCGCTGGACTCGTCGCCGATGGAAAGCTCTGCAAGGAACGACACGCTATGCTTGTCAGCCTTGCAGAACAACTCGAAGAAGAGAGAAAGACAAGACTTCTAGCAGTCTTCAACGAAGTCAACAAGAACTTCACTCGAGCCTACAGACTGCTACAGCCCGGTGGTGAGGGCGAATTACAACTTGAGAATACCAAAAATCCGTTTGAGGGTGGGCTCAGGATGGCTTGTATTCCACCAGGAAAGAGCAAGAGGACTCGCAGAAGTTTCCTCTCCGGCGGAGAGAAATCGATGGCAGCCCTTGCTTTTGTTTTCGCAATCCAGGATTACGAACCAAGCCCATTCTACTACTTTGACGAGGTCGACCAAAATCTAGATCCATTCAACGCTGAGCGAATTGCTACACTGTGTAGAATTCGCAGCACCCACGCTCAATTCATCATGGTGACACTAAGGAAGGTCAGCCTAACCCTTGCTGACCATCACATTGGAATTACTCACGCCGGAGACGGCCGCAGCCGCCGAATTGCAGACTTTGACAGAGCTGCAGCAATAGAACTTGGAGAAGAATTTGAGGCGGAGCAAGAGGCTCTGAAGGAAGCACAAAGTGCGAAGGAAGGTATGACTGATTTACCGAGTACCGAGACTATGCCAAAGGTGCCTGAACCAATGGATCGTCCGTTGAGTCTTGGTGGTCTTGCAGATAGGGCAGGGGTCGAAGTATCCGAGGATGCCGAAGAAGATAACGTGGAATCTAACGAATCAACAATCTCCTCGCTGAAGGAAAGAACTGATGAGTGGAGCGAAGATATCGCAGAGAAGGAAGCGGCAATACCTGCTTCCGAAGATGACGAAGAAGAGATTGACAGTGAGGCGGTTGTCGAGCAGGAGTTGGAGAGAGAAGAATGACAGTCTTCGATGCCACTGCTATGAGGGACGATATCGTCGCGCGACTACTGCAAGGCGAAGAGGACCTCGAAACCAGTCGTTATCTAGACAGATTGGTCGAGTTAGCAACTCTAGAAGAGGCAGAACATCAATTTCTAATCGACCCATTCGACCGTTCGGTCGCTTTGGTATTCCAATTATTCAGATCTAAGGACCTAGACCCTTGGGATGTAGACCTTACAAGTTTCCTAGAGATGTTTGAGCAGCGAATCAAAACTGCTGACAATATCGACTTACCAACCTGTGGTCGACTTATCCGAATGGCTTGGCAGATTCTAAGAGGTCAATCATCCACACTTATCGAGAGACAAGATCGAGCATGGGATGAACTCGAAGAAGAATTCCTAGACTTTGATGTAGGTGGCTGGGAGACAGAATTCACTGAAGATGATTACAACTTCTCTGTAGGAGTTATGACAGGTGCGGCGGACAATGTACTTCCTTCGATGTTCGAAGGCAGAATTCATCGAGAGGAAAGCCGCCCTGTAACTCTTGGGGAATTACTAATGGGATTACAGAGTGCTAAACAAATCTCAGAGGATTTGAAACTCAGAGAGGAAATCGCCAAGGAGAGGAGAGAAGCTCATGCAAAGGCAAGGGCTAGATTCTCCGGTAGCCTTCACATCGAAGATTTGGAAGCAGATCTCCGACGAACTTGGAATGCCCTTCGAGATAGATCTGACGAAGGTGATATGGCGGTCGACCTGAAGGATATTGCAACCTACCTTAGAGACAAATCGGTGGAAGGCGGGTTGGAGTTTGATGAAGCGGAGGCGGAAGCACAGGTTACTGCCTTGGTCTCAGCACTATTCCTAACTCACAGAGGTTATGCAGACTTAACTCAGAAATCAGGCCGTGATGGTTTGATTTCCATCAAAGATTTGCACCCCGATCACAATGATTTTGATGTGCTAACAGAGAAGATTAACCCGAAACCTGAGATGGAGGTGGAAATCGATGTCTGATTCTGTCGAATTATCGACTATTCTTGAAGCGATTCTTTTCAGTGCCGGTCGCTCGATGACGGTAGAGGAACTAATTGAGCAGACCGGTAAAACTCGTTCAGAGGTTTCCGGCGCTTTGGAGAACCTGCGTGCTACAATCAAGCGCCGTAGAGATTCTGCTTTGCAATTAACCGAAGTAGCGGGCCGATGGATTTTCGAAGTTAGACCTACACTTTCCTCTCATCTTCCAAAGTCGGTTAGGCCGGATGTTCCAGCAAGATTGCTACCAGCGGCCGCACTAATCGCTTACCATCAACCGATGAAGCAAGCGCAACTTGTCGATATGATTGGGCCCAAGGCTTACGACAGGGTCAGGGAATTAGCCGGATTGGGATTCATCGATAGACGCAGGGATGGATTGACTAGGAGATTAACCACAACTCGTAGATTTGCAGAATACTTCGGTTGTCCTGAAGTTGAATACCAGAAGGTAAGAGAGTGGTTTAGGGCAGAAGCTGGAAAGGCTGGACTTACCAGTGCACAGTTAGCCGCTTCACTTTCTGATGAACAGATGACTATCGAAGAGTTCTCTGAAGCACCATCCGAAGAGGCGCTAGCGATGGAAGCGGCTCAAGGCGACGAGTGATTACTCGCCACGAACCTGTTGCAATGCAGATTCAACCGCTGCCATGGTGATTCTTTCGCCGCTTTCCCGAACGATAGCAGCCACAGGCTCGATTTCATCTGAGGAGGCGCCTGCGCTGGCAATCATATTGCGCAAGTGCAGTTTCATGTGACCCGCCTGTATGCCAACTGTTGCAAGGGCTCGAAGGGCACCGAGATTCTGTGCTAGACCTGCAGCGGCCATCACCTTCGCTAGATCGTCCGCGGAGTTGATTCCTAGGAGTGCTACATTTGCTTGGGCTCCTGGGTGGATTGTAATCGCCCCTCCAACTAATCCAACAGCCATTGGAATCTCAATAGAACCGACTAGATTTCCATCTGCGTCCCTTTCCCAATGAGTCATTGAACCATATCGGCGCTCATGTGATGCGTACGAGTGAGCGCCGGATTCTACAGCTCTCCAGTCTTGTCCGCAGGCAATTGCAATAGGCGAAATTGCATTCATTATCCCCTTGTTGTGAGTAGTTGCACGGAATGGATCTGCTGCCGCGAAATGGTAGGCTTGTAAGACACCGTCAATAACTTCTGCACCTCTAGCGGGGTCGTCACCGGTATCGGACATCTCTTCTGGAGTAAATGTAGCACTGACTCTTGCCAACCTATGAACTGCTAGATTGCTAATTATTCGAAGAATCACAGTTCCTCCGGAGATGCTCTCTACTCTTGGAGCAATAGTTTCTGCCATTGTATTGACTGCATTTGCCCCCATTGCATCTCGACAATCTACCAGAATGTGAACGATAATCATCGGACCTGAATCAGTATCGATTATTCTTGCTTCAACATCCCTACATCCGCCACCAAATTTGACTAAAATTGGGTCGACCTCGTTACAGGATTCTATCAATTCATCTTTAGCAGCAAGAATAGCATCTCGAGAAGCCTCTGGATCTTCACAGCCAACTACCTGAATTTGCCCAATCATAACCGGGTCTGTATTGTTCGAGACGAAGCCACCATTCTTCTGACATCTCTTAGCCATGTTTGATGCGGCTGCAACAACGCTAGCTTCTTCGACGACAAATGGAATAACATAGTGATCTCCGTCGATAATGAAGTTGGTTGCAACACCGATGGGTAGTGAGTATCTGCCAATTACATTCTCAATCATTCTGTCAGCTGTACCTTCGTCTAGTTCAGCATCCGCCCAAGCCTGGACTTGTTCATCATTGAGGCCAGCAAGCTCTGCGAGCATGGCTCTTCGTTCTGGAACTGATAGTTTGTAGAATCCACTCAATCGGCTGTTGTCAACAGGCATTGTTTCACCAAACCTCGCGAGAACCTTCCGGTTCTAAGCACTTCGTGGTGATTAATCCGAAAATGCCTACTTGAGGCTCTGATGAGTACTAAGCCAAGAATACCGATAATCTCAACCAAATAGGGGTTAAGTTGAGTCAAATAGAGTCTTATCTGGGCTCAAAAAAGCGTTAATTTGCCTGTTAACGCATTGTTAACGCATTAGTAAAGCGTTAGTTAAGCGTTAATGCTGCTAACCATAAAACGTATTACTGCAACACAATTACAATTTTTAACTATCTCAAAATACCTAATTATAC
>CALEIW010000213.1 GCA_937876055.1 uncultured euryarchaeote | reverse complement strand
GACCTTTCCAATTGGGACTTGAACTCGGATGGAGTAGTTGACAGACTTCTCATTCTGCACTCTGCACAACCTCAGGAAATGAATGGTGGCACTGATTCACTTTGGAGCCATTTCACAGGAATGCAAGAACCATTAGAATTTGGAGATTGGAGTATTGAACACTTCACAATCGCTTCAGTTCATTCTGGCGTAGGCACAGTTGTGCATGAAATGTTACACCAGATGGGTGCGTTAGATTTGTATGATGTTCACAGCGATTTGCCCACCAGTAATTGGAATGGCATTGGTGACTGGGGGATAATGGCTAGTGGTAATTGGAACGGCAATGGTGCAATACCTGCCCTGCCCTCCTCCTCTACTCTTGACCTAATTGGCGTTAAGAGGGGTATTCAGGTAGATCCGAATTTTTCTAATTACACCATCCAAGGTATATCTCAAGGTGGTTCATACCTTGAAATCCCAATTGCACCAAATGAATGGGTTCGATTCACACTTAGAGTCAATTCTGGATTCGATTCGGCTCTGCCCGGCCATGGAGTTATTGTTGAAATTCAAGATGAAAATAATGGCGATGAAGGTAACAACCTTGTCAACACCGACCCGGAAAAAGCGTGGCTGAAAATTCTCGAAGCGGATGGCGATGCGGCGTTGCAACGAGGCAGAGATAATGGCGCACCCGGAGACGCGTTTACCCAAGGAGATCAATTGGGAGCAAATGGGATGCAAATACGAGATAGTCGAGGTCGTTTAGTACAATGGACAGCGACAATTGAGAGTATCAATTCTGATGAGACAAAAATTAGCTTCGATTATCCGGAAAATCCCACGTCTGTCGATGTATTACCTCCTAGAGGCCCGTTGGAAATTCTCGGACAAGAAACAATTTTTGCAACAGTTTTTGCAGAAGCCCCTTGTCAATTAGAACTCGATGTCTATACTTCAACTAATTCAGAGGGAGTCGCTCCAAGAATCGTTTCAGTTGAGCAGGGAGAATCTACAATAGAACTTGCTACAGCTAACCAAATTGCCCAGGGTTCAGGATATCTTAGAGGCACAATTGGTTGTGAAGGGGAAGAGAATTGGCAAATTGATTTAGACTGGTATTCCATAGGTCATAGGATTACTTCGCAACACCTTACTGCGGTTATTCCATGGGATGAAAACTCTCAGCTTACACTATCTACATCTTGCTTGGGTGAAGGGTCAAGAACATACTCTATTGCAGTCGAGGGCGCTCTCTCTCGAATAGCCACAGTCCAAACCGCTGGTGAATTACAAGCATGCCCTGACATAGTCCTGAACATAGTTCCTGATGGATTATTGACTCCAGGTATGATTGCTGAAGGTGAAATTGTTTTCGTCGACTCCTTTGGATTAGAACAAAGAGTTCCTGTTACGCTTACTGCACAATCATCATTCAATGGCAATAGCCCTCTTTCTTGGCTCGTTCAACCTAGCAATGCAATCATGGTGATTTTCGTTTTACTTGCAATTTCATTAATGCCTACATCCAATCCTAAACCAATTAAACAAAATCAACCTACAAACGAAGAAGATGAATCTCAATTATTGTGAAGTATTACTTTCACTAACCGATTCAATACCTCTCTCTCGTTGGCTGATTGATAGGTGATTTGTATTGCCTTCTGCCTATGTCTCGGCCAACGAGCATTTCTTGGGGTGATTCAGCAATAGATCTAGTATTACCAAAACCAAAGGCACCCTCTGTTCTTCTTATTGATCAAGATAGAAAGGAATTCCAAGGCGCACTATTGCGAATGGTTGCTAACGATTTGTCTGAATCTAGACCAGTGCATTGGATTGATGGAGGGATGGCATTCGACCCCTCTCCTCTTCTTCCTTTGTTGCGAATACGAGGTTGTAAAAATCGTCAAGCCTTGTCTAATTTCCATATATGCCGTGGTTTTACAGCTCATCAAACAGCGTCGATTATTCAAAGACTATCTAATGAAGCCAAATCAAAAGATTCACCGAATAGAATGATTGAGGGGAGAATTATCGTAATTTCACAAATACCTAGGATGTTTATGGATACTCAACTTAAGAAATCGGAAGGGCGCTCTTTGTTGAAGGCAACACTTCAACGATGTAGGGATATTAGTAAAGATTCGAATTCCTTGGTGATTCTCACATCAAGTCGTAATTCATCACCACCGTTAAGCAAGGATATACGCGAGATTCTGAGACAATTTGCAGATGATATACTGAGGGTTGGTGAACCACTTTCGAAAAAATCTAATCGTGGTTTGGCAAGAAAGAGATTACACCTTTTGTCTCTTGATAGGGAAATGATTTGGGCACAATTGCCATTTGGTCAAACCTCACTTCTGGAATTCCGTCACATCCAAACCTCTAGACTAGATTGCCTCATCGAGCCTGCAGCTACAACATCTTCATTCCAACCAAAGGGAGATAGTATGGAAGTGGCAGCTCGAACGGCTAGTGGAGTATAGAATTCTACGTCTCCTTTTTCTCCAGAAATAGCATTCGTTACTGACTCTATTTCTGATTGTAATCGTACCCTGTCGGCAGGCTGTTCTCTTTTCCAACCTGTTACGGCAAAACGAACCTTCCTTCCAGGAGGGGCAGTTTGTTCTAGCGCTCGGGCACGGAGCAGTGCCGCCGCTGTCAGATTCATTACACGATGATTGCCAGTTTCATATCGTACTCTTCTACCTACTATCAATTGACTCAATGGCACTTCTCCTCTCTTCATACGAGAAATTTCATCTTCAACACGTTGAGACGCGATTTCTGGCCCAATTCCGAATGGATCCTTCGCTAAATCTTCCATCATGCCTTCTTGTAATTGCCTTATCCATTCACATGTTGAATGCTGGCGTAATTCAATCCCTCTAACCTTCCACTCATTTCCTATCTTTGCATAATATTTGGTTAGTGCACCAACTCCTGTAGTTCGATTTGGGATAAATGCAATCCAATCATATTCATGTTCTAGTTCAAGAGGTATGCCAACCAATGCTTCAATTCTAGCCATCAAACGTTGGTATGAATCTCGCTTTTCCCCCTCGCTTCGATTATTTCTATCTTTAATCCAAATAGCGTCTACTATAGCGTGTATACAATCCCATCCTTCTTTGTTTGCTTCTTCAATAGTGGTCAAGAGTATTTCACGAGACCAAGCGCAAATGGCCTCATGGCATTCAATTCTACCGAAGCGTGCATTTCGATAACCAGTATAGCCAAAACAAGTTACTAAGATCCACTTCAGAACATTTTGTCTTCTATCCCAAACGTCTCCTTTGTTCTGCCTTTTTTCTTTCAATACATTCCGTCTTTCAATTATAGGTGCTACCACTCTACCTAGGAATCCATGCCTTTTCGTACAGACATGTAATCCAAGTTCGGGTACAACTAATTTCAAATTTTCATTATTTTTTTGTCTTTTTTGAATTTCAGCAGCGGCTGTTTTGACATTCAAAGATAATCTCCCATCTTTTCTTGAATAGTCCGAATCTAGATTACAGCACAAACAATTCATAGTTTCAGGGCTAATATTTCTCGTTGCAATTATGCTGGGGAATAAACTCGCAAAATCTAGTTCAATAACACCTTGGTGCACACCAACAATTGGGTCTAAGTATAGTCCACCCCGATCAGCCAACATTATTTGTTCAGCATCTTTCATATCTTCTGGCCTATTCTTTTTCCAAGGAATCAATACTCCATCTTCAATCGATTGTCGAATTTGCATAGCGGAAATTGCTGAACCTGGTGATAATCTTGAGAGGTCCGCTGCTGGTAATCCCGAAGTTCTTGATAATTCTATTAACCCCTCAATCCCACCTTCTTTGCCTATGAAAGAGCGTCCCATGTCAATGTGTAATCGTCCTTCTAAGGAATGGTACGCTTCCTTTCTCAGAAGTCGGCCATAGCTCCAAGCCACACGTTCTTGAGAACGAGGTTTACTTCCTCTTCCATTTCTACTAATATTCAGCTTCATTCCTGACTTCTCGGCAAGTCTAATCAATGCAGGAATGTCGACATTGTCTCCATCATGGGTGATTACAATGTCGGGATCAATTTCCTCTATTTTTCTGTGAAAGTCATCTAACATATGGGCAGAGCAAGTATATGCGTCGGCAACCAAAGTTTGACTGAATGATTTGATTTCGCAATTAATTACTCCCTTGTCAACTATTGTGATACTAGAAATTGGTGCGCTAGCCTTTCTTTTACCATTTACATCTAGGCAACAAACATCCAGTTCGATGATTCTAAGAGGTGGAAGTTGCCAATCAACTTCGTCTCTTGTGTCTAAGGGAAAAATTTGGTTTCCAATTATCTTCACCCTCCCAAATGGATGGGTTTTGAGGTCTAACAAAAATTTCTGAGTGATTTTTGGGTCAACGGAAAAAAGCTCGAAATTTCGCCATGAACCATTTGCATCAATCATCTCTGCAATTTTTCTTATCTTCGATGGCTTCTGCAAATTAACTGCAAGGACTTCCATCTCTTTTTGTGATTCATGTGAGGTGCGATGCCTTTCCTTTCTCAATGATAGTGCTCCAAATGGACGTTGGTATTCAGGTCTAGAAAGGGCTCTACCTAGTTCATCTAATCTGTGCGATTCTCCATGAACATGTATCGTGAATGACCATGGCATTAGGATCTGTTGAACCCCCCCATCGTCTTTCTTTATCCATAAACTCATACATTCGGTTTTGATATCTAAATGACAATCAAGGATCCATCCTTCATCCATTCCTCAACCTCTCAATTTCGTCCTCGATTTTTGAGATTCTCTCGTACGCTTCAACTAACATCGCTAGAAATATTGGTTCCATCGGGTCGACTGTGGGTATCATCCCACAAGCCGCCGCTCTGTTTCTCGCGGCATTAACCATCGAATCGTAAGCTGAACGTTCTTGCGGCCTCAAAGTTCTATGAAACTGCTTCCAACCCTCTATTCTTTCTTCCCCTCTCATCCTCCAAGTTGCAACTGTTCGACCCATGGGCTTTCTTGGCGGATCAAATCGCCTAACCTTCTTTTTGTAGGCAGAGGGGGTATATTCTAGCGAGTAAAAGTGAAAAAATCAGCGTTTACTTGGATTAGACCATCGTGAGTCTGCAGGTGGTCTAGTTATCGCCAGATAACTCCAGGAGTCTCCCTGACTGACAGGGTGTAACCAAATTTTGTTGACTCCTGATGCTAATCTCGAGGCGAGGCAAGCACCGGCCCAATCTCTTGGTGCATCCTCAGGCAAGACTACGAGGAAAGGTGCATGATCTTCTCCTAGAGGCTTATCGTAACATCTCCATCTAGTGCCGTACTTGAATCCGGGTCGAATGACAAGACCTCTATTTAGCAAGTCAGCAAGAATCATTGCACCTTCCGATAGTGGATTTAATCCTTGAATAATTTCACATGTGATTGAATCAAGATGAATACCCCCTGCTGTGGGTACTCCTAATTGTTGGATTTTCCAATCATCGGACGGATATAGCAAACCGTTGGCAGAGGGAATTCCTCCGGATAAATTAGCTAGAGATTCTATTGCCTCATGCTCTTGAAATGACCCACGGGGGCTTTGTGAGCAAAGTTGGTATGTAACAATACTCAACTCTTCATCGACAACCAAAACCTCGGGAATTCTTCCGGAATTGCTTACATCAATTGTCCATTGATGTAATTCAACAGCATCTAATTTATCAGATTCGTGAAACCATCGTATTTCAGAAATCGCCTCACTATTTCTTGGATGAGTATTCGATGCCCATCGAGCAGCCCAAGACTTAGGGTGAACTTGTTTTAAAAAAAGGTCCATATTTTGAGATAAAACAATCTTGTTTCCCGGTA
>CALEIW010000212.1 GCA_937876055.1 uncultured euryarchaeote | reverse complement strand
GTATTGGGGGTCTTCTCTTTCATCTCAAGCAGCAGTATCTGCAAAAAGAGAAGACTCCGCTTCTGACCCTTTCCTAACTTATCCTAACTTTCTGCGAAGAGGAGGAGAGGCATGGAGAACCTCTGGTGTTGTAGCATCTTTAGCAGAACAGTCAGGAGCGAGTAAAGCGGCTGTTAGAGAAGACCTCTGGCCGAATCTCTTGGCAGTTCACGATGAATCGCTTGGTGGCAATCCAGAGGACTTTTCTTTGGCTATGAATTTAGGGTTGAGTGGTGAAGACCACCTATCTTTACACGGGATTCCTAAATCAAGAAGGGAGGCTAAGAAAATTCTAGCGGCCTTCGATGAATCCCTTCCTAGTGATGATTGGCAAGAAATCCCTCAACCAATCCAGCAAATCGAAGAGACTAATTCAGAATCCACAAAAGAAGAAGAGGATGAATCCACTCAATTTTCTCTTGATTCTTTTTGAATCAGAGGGTACCGATTGATTCATTATGGACTAGGCACAGAAGAATGATGTAGGCAGATTCGTAAATTTCCTTCACTGTCATTTGTATATCCAAATGAATACTCGACCTTTACCTCGTCACCTTCGGAATTTGTGAAGAAGTAATTGCCCATCGCCAATGCAGTTGACCCGTGAATAATGACGTCATCATTCTGAAATCTTACTTTGGTCCAGCCTTTTATTGCGAAACCGGTATCTTCGGAGCACACCCCATTTTCACCTACAAAGTAGGATAAGGCTGAATCGAATGTAGAACGGAACTGTACTTCGCTTGCAAAAGTAGGCTTGAATAGGACTCTACCATCTTTGTAATCATAGAGAGAATCAATATGTAATTCTGCCCTTTTTACAAAGTCACCACCTTCGGAATATGCAGAAGAAATTTCTACAATTCCTTGGCCCCACTTTTCTTGGGCTTCCTCAACATCATGTTTAGTGATCATTGCAAAGCACATCCAATCTCAGTTAGAACCAGCCCATGTCCGTGGGTGAAGGAGAACTAGAACAGTAAGAAGTTCGAGACGTCCGAGCCACATTAGAATCGTAGAAGCAAACATGGACAATGGGTTAAGATCAGCCCAAGTCGAAGCAGCATCAGCCGGTCCAAATGAGCCAAGACCAGGGCCAGTATTACCTAGCAAGGAAATAGATACGGAAGAAACGTCTGTTAGAGTTAAATTAGGTTCTAAGAAAGAAATGGTCAACATAGAGGCTGTCACCAAAACCATCCAAGAACTCACCATACCAAGTATAATCCAAATTCTACTTTCATCGACGACATTCTCATTGAAGCGAATTGCAAGTACCTTCTTTGGCTGAATGATACGGATTACCTCTCGCTTAGCTAACTCGAATGCGATGCGTATTCTAAGGACCTTTAGACCACCTCCTGTGGACCCAGCACTAGCGCCAATTATCATCAATAACAATAGCACAAATTGGCTGAAGACCGGCCATTCAGAGAAATTTGCGCTCGAATAACCAGTACTGGAAATCGAGACTGCCTGGAATAGTGAATGGCGGATAGATTCTGCTAGAGAATAATCGGTAGCCCTGCTCAAGTTGAAGGCCATTGCAAGCCAAGCAACAATAAGAATGAGAAGATAGGTTCGAAGTTCTTCATCTTTCCAAACTTCTACCCATCTTCCAGAAATTGCGAAGAAAAGCAAACTGAAATTTATGCAGGTTAGGAGCATGAATACCATAATTATTGATTCAATTAACGTATCATCAAATACCATTATTCCCATATCGCTAGTTGCAAACCCACCTGAGGGCATTGTTGTCAATGCGTAATTTAATGCATCGAATGAACCCATTTCTGTGAATTGAAAAAGGATCAATCCCTCAAGTATCGTCAATATGATGTAAATCGCCCACAACTTTCGAGCAGTTCCCTCCAGTGTGGTACTGAGATTAGACACTGTAGGCCCGGTTAATTCGGCTCTAGCTAGGGCCATTCCGCCACCAAGAGCCTTTGAGAAGATGAGTAAACCAAGCATAATTACTCCCATTCCACCAATCCATTGAGATAGTGACCGCCAAAGTAGCAAACTTTTCGTTTGGCTACCAACACAATCCCCATCAAATTCTCCGGAACAAATCGGGCTAGTTGATGGGTCGATCACTGAGGCCCCAGTGGTAGTGAATCCCGACATTGATTCAAACCAAGCATGCAAAGCCCCGCTCATCATTTGCATAAAGCTGGCATCTCCAGCCATGAACTCTATCGGTCCGTAAAACATACCACCTAGCCAGAAAGGGATTGCTCCTAGGAAAACTACTGGAGGCCATCCCATCGCTACAGCGGCAAATGCCTCTCTGTCCCTTACACGACTACCTACATCATAACTGGAGGCCTTAGAAAACAGCCATTGACTGGCACCGAACGCTATTACAAGCGCTATTGCATAGGTTTGCAAAGTATATTCCCAACCGTCGGAATATACTGAGTATGCCCCGACAACGGCCAGAGGTAATGCGAAAATTCGTAGCGTCCAGCCTATCACAAGGCCGATGACATCCCAGCGCATAGCTCAACTCCCCAGAGCTTTCTCCACTCTCTTGAGATCATCGAGTCGCAGGAATAACAGTACCTTGTCTCCTACTTGAAGAGTATCTACATCGGACGGATTTAGAATGTGAATTATGCCATCCTCATCCTCGTGTTCAACCATTACAATTCTGCACCCAAGTTTAGACTCTGCATCAGTGATGCTTCTGCCAACTACCTCAGCCTTAGCACTTAGCGAGGCAGAAATCGAAATTATTCCTGGTAAGGAAGGTATGACTTGATAGGTTCCAGGGACATTCATGTGAATCGATTTCATAATTGAAATCACAGTAACGTGTCTTCGGCTTACGGGTCTCGTCAAACCTATTCTTTGGACAGCTTCAACAAGTGCCCTATCTTTGAGAATTAGGCCGGTTCTAGGCACTCCCTTGTCCTTTGCTCGCATGGCAATTGCGATGTTTAGATTGTCATCGGCCAATGCCGCAATCGCTGCATCATGCGAAGCAATGCTGAGTTCTCTCAGCAAATCTCCATCTTGAGGGTCGCCATGAATAACATCGAGTCGCTTACTATTTCCAATTCTCGAGCCGACCAATTCGTTTGCAGCATCCAAATCAGGGTCGATTACCACCACTTCAGCGCCTTCTTCAAGGTAATGAGAAGCCAGCGATGTTCCGAATTGTGTAGCGCCAAAGATTGCAATATTAGGGTCTTCAGGCCATTCAGGGTCCTGCAGACCTGCACCAGTTGTTATCGTCATGAATTCCTCTGTTGAACGTGCAACGAAACACAGCATATCTGATTCTTGGATTACTTCGCTACCATTCACAAGCGCACCTTTACCATCAGCCGATCGAATTCCGTATACTGATGGAATATTTACTATCCAATCTGAAACTTCTCCCGTAGTTTTACCAATCAATGCTGAATTAGGCATTACTTCGGCTACGGCTATCCACGCGTTATCACCAAGAGGGAGAATTTCTTCAACTGAGGGGGCTAGAAGACCTGCAGCTAATTGTTTGACAATATCATCAGAGGCGCAGACGATATGGTCCGCGCGAGTCCACCTCTCAAGAGGCCCTGCGCCTCTATTTTTGTCTAATAGAGTAGGATCACGAATTTTTGCAATTGTAGTCAAACCTCTTGTTGCTCTGTCTCCAACCTGTTCACTGTAGACTCTCTTTGCAAAGGCACAACCTAGTAGGTTGACCTCGTCATTATTTGTACAAAGCACCATAATTTCAGCATCGTTGATGCCTGCTCTCAACAATGAGTCCCGTGAAAGAGCATTCCCAGTCACCAATAAACAATCCAAAGACTGGGATTCATTGATGGCTTCTGGGTCTGGATCTATCAATGCAACCTGCCTTCTTTCTTCTCTCAGAGCGGCTGCTACACCCCTGCCGACTTCACCGGCTCCAGCGATAATTACACGCATTCTACTACCCTCCCTTAGCGGGGCTCCTATAATTCTGACTTATCGATTTGCCGTTTATCTATCATCATGCTACTGCGGGGCGTATTTCGAAAAAAAACTCACTCCTCATCGATGACCAGCTTTCCGCGGATTCGGTCCGCCGCTGCACGTTCGTGTCTACCCGAACTTCTGAGGGTTCTGCGATAGGCCTGAGCAGCGGCTGGAGTCATACCGGATGGAAGCCATTTTGAATGAGCCGGAATCCATGACCAAGCAACCATTGGAAATACCAAGAATATCACAAATGGCTCGAATATCGTCAACACAGTTGAAACAATTAGGACTGCTCTAGCGATTGAACTAGTGAAGAATGTACGAGCCCTTTCATGTTGAATAATCTTCGAACCTTGCCAACTTGCTATAGAAGCATGGCCAATACACGTGGTCAAAGTCAATACACATGCCATAGCAATGTTGAACGGTTCAAATCCGGTTGTAACCCCCTCCCAAAGAGCGCCCACGTCGGGGTCAAATAATCTGACATTTAGATGAGCAGAACGCATCGCTCCAAAACCAAGACCTAGTGTCCAACCATAAGGTGCACTAGCCCTCAATCCGACAGTTCTTGGTCTTCCGAGAAGGAACAGAGCGAATGCAGATTCGGCCATTCCAATTACTAGAGCAATGACTGAAACCTCGATGATATTAACAGATTCTAGGCGAACTGGAGCAAGTATAAGTGAATCGATGAGAGAAGCAATCAACACACCTGCAACTAAACCGAACATTAGCGTCTTGAAAGCTCCTGATAAATCGTAAAATCCTGTCATTTTGGCTATTGTACCACGCCAACCGG
>CALEIW010000211.1 GCA_937876055.1 uncultured euryarchaeote | reverse complement strand
CGCACGCACCAGCAGCAGCAGCAGCAGCAGCAGCAGCAAGGAAAGCAGAATCCCGTAGTTCCATGATCACTCCATCAAGGCGTTGCATCCCTGGAGGGATTTCTAGCAACTGTAAAATTACGGGTTGATTATTTCCAAAACAATCACCACTAGCTATTCTCCACAATAAGGCATAGCCAATGTTCCCAGCCGCTCCAGTAATGGCGACTCGTATTGCTCCTTTTTCTCCTTCTTCAGTAGTTTGCATTTGTTATCCCCAACAGCCGCGATAAGAATTACACCCTTAGCCTTTAGTGAGCGTTAGCTACGTCGTATGCCGCCCCAATACTAATCACATACGGGTAATTAGACAGAATGATGCAGAAAGGTCATCTGTCAATATTTGCCCTATTTGTTGTATCAATAATGCCTACAATCTCAATTTTATTTTCCTTTTCTTGGAGCGGATCCGAATTACAGTCTCAAATATTCTTTATTTTCGCGAAATTATGGATTATTTTGATACCGGGATATTGGATATATAGGATTGAAGAAAGTCGGATTTCATTGGGTTAAAACAATTCTAAAGGAATGTACAAATCAATAGTTTCTGGACTCCTAATTTTTCTTGCTGTTGGGATTATTTTCCTAATCTTTGGTGACACGCTTGACGTGGATTTGATGAAGCAAGAAATCGGAGCCACTGGATTATTGAAGCCTCCCATATTTTTCCTCGGGATATTCTATTGGATAACTATCAATAGTCTAGTGGAAGAATTTGTCTTTCGACAATTTATTGGAGACCGAATTCTTGAATCTACAGGTCGAGAATCGGTTACAATATTACTTTCAGCGGCAATCTTTACTTTACACCACACGGTATTGTTGAGCTATTATTTTGAGCCCTGGCAAAATGTAATATCCAGTCTTGGAATCTTTATCGCCGGAGCGATTTGGTCATTATTGTGGCTACGTTTTCGCTCACTTTACGTCTGCTGGATATCTCATGCTATAGCCGATGTAGCGGTCTTCGGAATCGCCTATCTTATCCTCTTCTAATATCGATACATTGTTTCTCGATGAGGAGACTATTCCGTTTGATTCAATAATCTAATTCCGCTCGCCTTACCTACCCGACATGAGCCTATGGCTCATTGGGAACCGAGGGACTTGTATGAGACTAGGTGTGTTGAAGGAACCTGAAGGGGAAACAAGGGTTGCAATCGTGCCGAAATCACTCCGTAAATTAAGCAAGTCCGGGTTTGAAGTAGTGGTGGAATCTAATGCCGGTATTACTGCAAACCATCATAATTCTGAATACGAAGAAAATGGGGCAATCGTGTCAACCAGAAAAGAAGTCGTAAAATCCCCTCTACTTATTTCCATCCACTTACCAGATGTGTCTGAACTTCATGAGGGCCAAGTCATCGCTTGCGTAGCCGACCCATTTCGTCATCCTGAAAAAGTTCAGGCTTGCTTGGATGCAGGGGTCACTCTTCTGTCGATGGATATGATTCCTAGAAGGTTGTCAAGAGCACAATCCATGGATGTTAATTCAAGTCAAGATAATCTAGCAGGATACAAAGCGGTACTCTTGGGAGCTGCTTCAGTACCAAAGGGAATCCCGATGATGACCACTTCCGCAGGAACGGTCAGGCCAGCAAAAGTAGTGATTATGGGTAGTGGCGTTGCTGGTCTACAGGCGATTGCAACCGCAAAGAGACTTGGCGCAATTGTCTATGCTTCCGACGTGAGGAAGTCAGCAGCAGAACAGATAGAGTCTGTTGGGGGGAGATTCATTGAGGTTGATGGCATGGATGATTTCGAAGATGAAGCCGGTTATGCAAAACCACTCACTCCGGAATTCATTCAGAAAGTCAATGACACAGTTTGTGGAGTCGCGTCCGATGCCGACATTATCGTAACCACTGCTAGAATTTTTGGAAGACCAGCACCTATCACAGTACCAAGTAGTGCTGTTGAATCATTCAAGTCCGGTGCTGTTATTGTCGACATGAATGCTGATGTCGGAGGGAATTGTGAAGATACAATTCCTGGTGAGACAGTTGTCACAGAAAACGGTGTGACGATAATTGGAGTGAATAATCTCCCAGGCACTTTGGCCAACACTGCCTCGATGTTGTATTCAAACAATCTGACCACTTTCATTACATCGATATTCATTGATGGTGAGTTAGTAATTTCAGATGAAGACGATGTCTTAGTAGGAGCCCCTGAAGGAGATGATTTCTACGTCCCAGGTATGGGAGGGGTTTTGATATGTTCAGATGGAAAAATACATCCTAAACAGAGCAAACTAGGAGGTGTATTGTGATGGAGCCCACGGTTTTAATTGGTTCAGTAACGCTTTTTGTAATGTCTATTTTCTTGGGATTCGAACTTATCACTAAGGTCCCCGCTACTCTTCACACTCCACTAATGAGTGGAGCCAATGCTATTTCTGGAATCAGCATAGTTGGCGCTTTGTTAGGGGCGAATGTCGCCTACGAAGGTGGCGACACAGCAGTCAGTGGGATCCTTGCTTTCGTAGCATTAGTACTCGCGATGATCAACGTAGTCGGAGGATTCGCAGTAACTAATCGAATGTTGAATATGATTGCTGGAAAGAAAAGGGGTGGTCAATGATGATCGATGATCAATGGGTTGGCCTTGGATATCTGCTATCAGCAACTCTATTCATTTTCGGCTTGAAGAGATTATCTCACCCTAGAACTGCTCCACGTGGAAATCAATTAGGAGCAATG
>CALEIW010000210.1 GCA_937876055.1 uncultured euryarchaeote | reverse complement strand
GAGGATTTACATCAGATATCCCAAAACTTCCAATGATTGTATTGCCGACTCTGATCGCAATTTGCCTTTACTCTGCAATGGGATAAACTGGTTAGAATAGGGTTGTTTGTCTGGAGCCATTTGAAGAATTATCCTTTTTCGAAGATTTCTTTCTTGGCCTTTTCCTGCTGCCATGTTTTTGATACACTGCTCGGCTTTTTTCTTTTGCCTTGGGTGATTTTCTAGCAGCATATGTTTTCTTTATTCCTTCTTTTCTTGATTCCTTTTCGTCAAGTATCGGGGCAGGATAATCTACTCCAATTCTACAACCAAAATTGGTTTGTTCCTCTTCAGACATCTTCCAAGGTTCATGTATGTATTTGGTTGGAATCATCCTTAATTCGGGAATCCATTTTCTGATATAATCTCCATTTTTATCGTGGTCCTTTCCTTGTTTTGTTACTGAATATGCCCGCACGGTATTGATTCCGGTGGTGCCTGATTGCATACCCACTTGTGACCAATGAATTCCTGGTTCGTAATCCAAGAATATAGTTGCAAGATGTATTCCTACTTCTCTCCAAGGTAACCAAAGGTTGTACGATGCCACTGACATCATCATGGCCCTCATTCGAAAATTAATCCAGCCTGTTGAAGTCAATTGTCTCATACAGGCATCGAAGAAGGGCCAACCTGTCATTCCAGCTTTCCATGCCTCGAATTTTTCTTCATTCAATTCTCTATTGAGTCTGGAATCAATAACTCCATTTTGAGCCTTGTAATCTAGAGTTGGTTCCATTTCTAATTTCTGAATGAAATGACAATGCCAAGCTAGCCGACTCTGAAATGATGAGAGACTTTTCAGCCAGTTTCCTATGTCTTCTCCTTGCGATTTAATCGCCTTAAGTTGATTCACTCTATTCTTTGTATTCTGAACTGCCCTCCTTACAGAGATACATCCGACACTAAGGTAAGGTGCGAGTCTGGAACCATGCTCTTCAGCATTTATCGGACTGGAAACTGCCCATCTGTATGGCTCTCCTCTTTCGTAAAGGAATGATTTCAGGCAGGCCAAAGCGGCGTCTTCACCAGGTTGCTGTTTATTGATTATGTCTCTAGGTAGAATGCCAATCTCAGTAAGACTTGGAGGTTCTGTGACTCTATCAATCCCAACGATCTTCTTTGGTGCTGATCTCAAATCGAGTTTCATTCTAGAGTCTCTTTGTCTCTTCCAAGTGTTGCGATTTTGAAGAACTCGTACAACCCCATTAGATGGAAATTCTGTCCATTTTATACCCCTTGATTTGCACCATTTGTGGAGGGCAATATCTCTATCATAGGACCATTCTAATCCAGTTTCTTCATGGGAATATAGATTCTCAATTTCGTGTTCTTTAGACAATTGGCTCAAATAATTTTCAATTTCTGAATGGACTATCTCGAAACTACCTCCGATAGATTCTATTTTCTGCTTGATTTCTATTGCACAATCTAGTTCCCACTGAATATGAATAGGGCTGCAATCTGGTTGTTTAAGCCTCCTTGGTTCTATGAGGAAGATACAGTGAGTCTTGTTTCCCGATGCGGCCGCTTTTAGCAGAGGTTCGTGGTCGAGAGTCCGTAGATCTCTCTTGAACCATACAACATCTATCGGCATCAGCACGCCAAATGTGGTTTCAGATATCAACGGTAGTTAGAAATCGAAACACAGAATTCTCAGAAGGAGGAAATTGGAGCACAGGCCGGGATTTGCACCCGGGTCCACGGATCTGCAGTCCGTTGCATAGCTACTCTGCCACCCGTGCAGGGATATACCGACCCCTGACCTCCACTTGAAGAATGTTAGGAGTGTCTGAGGTTGTTTTTTCTAAGTCAAAATATCAATTCCGAGCATGACTTGAAAAGAAGGGGATTTTACGAAAATGATGACTAAAGCATGAGCGAGGAGGAAGACAAGTGGTGGTCTCCAGACCATGTGGCTGAAGATGAAGTGTCTTCAACGAATCAAAAAGCTGCTGAAGATTCTCCCAAAGAGGAAATTGTTGGAAGGGAAAACATAGACAATTTCCTAGAAGATATTGGATATTCTGATTCAGGAAGTAAAAAGCCGAAGAGAACTACAACTAGTGGAGGGGATAGCCCTCCTACTCCCCAGCCTCCGGTAGTAAGCGGAAGTCAAGGATTTCTCGGACTATGGTGGTTGACTCGAGGGGAGGCCCTGTTTGTGATTTCTGCCATCGTTTTTGCTCTGATTATTTCCACGATATGGACTATCGGATTAATCAATGAGTCAACCTACACCGAGGTTTCTGCTACCATCGTAGCGGAAGAGGATGATTTCTGGATTGAATGGGAGGCGGAGATTACTGGAGACGGCACTAATGGAACTGGTTGGTTCCAAGATGATTTGAGTGGTTGGTACGAAGATTGTTGGACTGATGAAGACGGATACGAGTATTGTGATAGTTACTGGGTTAACGAGTATGAATGCTATGCCGATCTATACCTAACATGGAATGTTAGTGGTATCGAATACAGTGGTTGGGCGTATACACCATCGATACTAACACCATACTCCTGCTTGGCGTATATGGAACAATATTACGAGATAGGAGATATTATTCCTATCTATTACGGCGAATCTGACCCTAGCCAATTTCAGGCATTCACAATTACACTGGGAGATTCACAATCTACCCGTTGGACAGAAACAATGTATCATTGGGCTGAGGGCCCTAATTTGTATACCGATTATGAGTGTGAAGCAATCCTCACTATTGCTTATCCCGACCCCTTGGATAATTCTAGCCAAATCACCACTAGAGTTCTCAATGGTTGGAATGGGGGCGCCGCTTTCTTCGGTATCTATTCCCCAAACTCTTGTCTCTCGGAAATAATGGACGAATACAGTGACGGGAGGACTCTTGTCGTCATGGTTGATGAAAAAGATACAACGAAAGCATACAGACCAGGATACACTCCAGAAGAATTCTTTTCGATTACCTGGTTTTGCTGCTTGGGAGTGATGTTCATATTGGTAATAATCTCCTTTGTGATTGTTCGATTCAACAATACTCCTCCAGGTAACTACGTGACTAGAAATGGAGTTGTTCACCATGGTGGATATGATGGTAATGATGTAACAATCATCAATAATAACTATGGAAATAGATGGGGATACAATCACGGGCCCGGAGTTCATTACCGAAAACCAAGCAGAAGGATGAGTTCGCGCAGTAGGAGAAGCTCCAGCGGTGGTGGTCGTTCGAGTGGTGGACACTCAACTAGAGGACGCTCCGGCGGGGGAAGCAGTTCAGGTGGCGGAAGTCGCTCAAGCGGTGGCGGTCGCTCTGGCGGCGGTCGCTCTGGTGGACGCAGATGATCCAAGTGAGATTTATCTGAGTTAATTTTGCATATCTTGAAGGGATGTCGGCACTCAGTAGATGTATGCCTAAGGTCTCGTCGCGCTATGAGGGACTTGGAGTTGGCTTTGCTCCATATCTACAACCACCGGGTCCAGAAGTTGTTCGGCTAACCGTCGGGGAGCCTGGTTTTGATACTCCAAGGGAGATTATCGATACTGCAATTTCCGAGTTGGATGCTGGAAAAACCAAGTATACGCGAGGTCAAGGTTCCGTAGAACTCTGTCAGGCTGTTGCCGACTATTTGGCCGAACATCAAGACTTGGAAGTCAGCGCTGATGATGTTCTGATTACACCTGGAGCAAAGCAGGCTTTGCTTTACTCATTCATGATTTCAACAATGCCTGGTGATGAAGCGATTCTGCTTGCGCCGGCTTGGGCGAGTTACGAGCCGATGTTGCAATTTATCGGCGCGGTTCCTGTTCACGTCTCTGTAAAGCCGGATGATTACCATCCAGATATTGATGCGATTCGAGCCGCAGTGACGGACAAAACCACAATGATTCTGATTAATTCTCCATGCAACCCAACCGGTGCTGTTTACACTCCTGAAGAAATCGAAGCTATTGTAGAAATTGCCGTTGAGCACGATCTTTGGATTATCTCCGATGAGATTTATGCTCGACTGAATTGGATGGATTATCCACACGTATCACCAGCCTCAATAGAAGGCGGAGCTGAAAGGACGCTGATTGTCAACGGCTGGTCAAAATCTTGGGCCATGACTGGAATGAGAGTTGGATTCCTGACAGGCCCTAGTGCAGCAATGAAAGCGGCTATCAAATCCCAGGCTAATTCGGCTTCCCATATCCCTACCTTCATGATGGAAGCCGCCCGTGTCGCTTTGTCTTGTGATGATGCGGTTGATAGCTTCAATGAAGAATACAAGAAGCGACGTGAAATCTTGATTCAAGGATTGTCAGAACTTCCTGGATTACGAGTAGGTGAATGTGAAGGAGCATTCTACGCATACGTCGATATCACCGGTACTGGGATGACTGATATCGAATTCGCAGATGGAGCATTAGAGGCCGGAGTACAGTTGATTCCTGCCAGTTTAATCACCGGTGGCGAAGGCTTTGTGCGAATTTCCTACGCTGCGGATGAAGATCAAATTATCGAAGGAATCAGGCGTCTGAAGGCTTGGCTTTGTTGAGAATAATTGAAATCAAAACCTGCCCCGAAGTAGGTTACTCAGGTGGTTCGATGACTGGCTCTCATGGCATGCACGTCTATGTCGACTACAATGGATATCATCGAAATGGAGTCCATGATGGTGCTTGGATGCTAGAGAAGATGATTGCTGCCGCCAATGCAGCAAACGTCCGAATTGTCCACTCATATGTTGAGGAATTCGATGGTGTTGTTTCACCTACAGGATTCGCTGCCATGGTACTACTTGATGAAAGTCATATCAGTGCTCACTGCTACTACGACAAAGGTTGGCTTGCGGTTGATGCGTTCACCTGCGGAGGCGCTGATCCGAATGGAATTGCCGACGACCTCGATGAAGCATTGAGGTCGATAATGGATGATTTGGTATTGATTCGTCGTGAAGAGGTCGAGCGATTTCTTCACGAGGATCTTGAGAAGACATGAGGTGGAACGATGGTGATTCGAGATTTTATCAAGCGCCATTATCACCATTTCAACGCAGGCGCTCTTGCCGATTGTGCCGAGTCGTTGAATGAATTTATCGAAAACGATGGACGACTAATTATCACACTCGCTGGTGCTATGTCTACTGCTGGAATCGGGCGCTCTTTGGCCCCTGCAATTCGCGCCCAAAGGATTCACGCAATCTGTTGCACGGGAGCGAATCTAGAGGAGGATCTATTCCGCTTAGTGGCATCTTCGAGCTACGAAAAAGTCGAAGATTGGCGTGATTTTAGCGCTGAATCGGATGCCGATTTAGCAGAGCGTGGGATGAATCGTGTCACAGATGTGGCTATTCCAGAAGAAGAAGCAATTCGCTACATAGAGAAGCCATTACTGCAATTATGGAAAGATGCTGAAGCGGTTGGAGATAGCCGATTTCCGCACGAATATCTCTACGATTTACTTCTCCACGGAGGGCTTGAGTTCGATTCAGACCCAAACGATTCCTGGCTGATGGCAGCAGCCGATGCAAACCTACCAATCTTCGTCCCAGGCTGGGAAGATTCGACATTGGGCAATATTCTTGTTAGCAAGGTAATTGATTGCACTCTACAAAGTCCGGATATTGTCAAGGGAGGATTGCATTCAATGCAAGCCTTGGCAGATTGGTATCGAGAAGACAATTCCCCAACCGGCATACTGCAAGTAGGAGGAGGAATTGCCGGTGACTTTGCAATCTGCGTAGTTCCGATGCTAAGACAAGATGTAGGGGAAGTTGTTCCTCTGTGGTCGTGGTTTGGGCAAATTTCTGAATCAAGGCCGTCCTATGGAGGATACTCCGGTGCGCCACCGAATGAAAAAATCAGTTGGGGCAAGTTAGGAGTGGATACTCCTCGATTCGTCATAGAATCTGATGCTACGATTGTTTTACCGCTGATTTTGGAATCATTAGAGAATTAATTTCCTAGTCTCAGTTTTGTTTCT
>CALEIW010000209.1 GCA_937876055.1 uncultured euryarchaeote | reverse complement strand
ACCTGCTGGACAAGGTGATGCTCAGAGTCAAGCGGCTTTGGGCATGATGGGTCCAATGTTTGTTTTACTCGCAGTCATGCTACTGCTAACCTTCAATCCAGGACTTCGTTCACTAATGGCAGATTCCGCCGCAACAGTGATTGAACCAACTATACCATTTCACTCGGATTATTTCGTACCAACCGTCTTCATCATCGGCTCATCAATTATGATAGTCAACACAGTAATCCGTGGTTTTTTCATGGACCCGATGACCCAAGTTCATATTGGTCATAGAAATAAACAAATTTCCAAACAATTGAGAGAAGCTCAAGCCGAGAGAGATACTGCAAGAGCTGACAAGATGCGCCGTCTTCAAATGGAGTTGATGCCGGATCAGATGGCTATGCAATCTTCAATGATGAAACCGATGATGTTTACAATCATCTTCATTATAGGTATTTTTAGCTGGATGGCTGAATCTGCAGCAGGATTCCGAGTTGGTTACGTAAGCCTTCCTTGGCAACCGATGTGGGGTATGATGGATACAATCTGTTGGATTTTCCCTGCTTGGGTCATTACCTACATTGCAATGAGTGCTCCACTTGGAAGGATAATCGACCGTCATATCAAAATCATCCGATTTGGCAGACATCCATTAGTATTGGATGGCCACCCAATCCCCGAGCCATTGTTGCATTTGTTGAAGGATGAAGAAAAGAAATCCTCGGCCACCACTCGCCGTAGTCAACGTCGTTCACGAGACGGTCCTCGGAAGAAAGGCAATACAGAATCTCGGCGTGGAGGTAACCTTCATTCCGCTCCTCCGCAAATTGGAACCACCTGTCCGGATTGTTCCTCATCTATGGTAAATCGTACTAGTTCTGGCCGATTACGTTGCAGCGTCTGCCGAAATGAATGGAGGTGAGGTAATTGCTTAGAGTTACAATTAGTGGTGCCCCTGGAAGTGGGACTTCGACATTGGTAGCCAAAATTAAGCAATCCACAGGTTGGAATTCTCTAAACGGAGGCGAGGTTTTTCGTACAGAAGCCAATCGTCGTAATCTCTCTGTTGTTGAATTCAGTGAATTATGTAAGCAGGATTTGGATGTAGATCGCTCACTAGACAAACTTCTCAAAGATGCAATGACCCAATCAGGAGGCCCTGAAATCATTGAAAGTAGATTGGCGGGTTGGTGGGCTCATGAACTTGCAATAAATTGCCTAAGGGTATGGGTCAATACATCGGATGAAGAGAGGGCTCGTCGAGTTCAAAACCGAGAAGGTGGTAGTTTTGAACAAAGACTAACCGAATCGACGGCTAGACAAAGTGCAGACAAGGAGAGATACCGTGTCCTATACGATATTGATCTTGATGAAATGACTCCATACAATTTAGTTGTAAACGCTGACAATCTTACCGCTGATGAGGTATATTCCATAGTAAACTCAGCAATCAATGGAGGCTAAATAATTGCTTATGCTAGATAATTCAGCCAAGACTGATCCAAAATTTGGATGCAATCCAAAAGATAGGACTCTCGAATCGCTATTGGATGCTGGTGTAATCTTAGTCGACAAACCCAGAGGCCCATCGAGTCACCAATTAACCGCGTGGGCTAGGGAAATGTTGGGTATACAAAGATT
>CALEIW010000208.1 GCA_937876055.1 uncultured euryarchaeote | reverse complement strand
AAATTGCAGGCGGTCTAAGATTCCAGGAATTTCGGTATTAGGGTCATTTTTTGAGTATTCAGATGCCCATTCAGCCAAAGCCTCGTAATGTAACTGGCTACTGAGGCCACCTAACCAAATCAGCCCCTCATCTGTCTTTAGTACAGCAACATTCCTCTTGCTACACGCACCTAGGCAACCAGAAATAGTTAGTTTGACATTATCTTCAAGTTGATTTTTCTGCCATAAATCTTGCAAAAAATCGATTGGGACCTCATCGTGCCCCTTCTGTAAATTTCCGCAACAACATCCACTGCAGACAATTACATCAGCAGACATGTAAACCACTCAAGTTTGGATGTTTAATTCGGTTTTATGCTGAGCGAACGTAATCGTTATTGTCGATTGGAACCCAAACATTGGTTTTTTCTTCATCTTGGATTTCAACTCTGTATGGATTGCCCTGGTCCCAGCATTTCAGAATTCTACCTTTTGTGAATTCTCCAACATTTGCGAATACAATATCTCCTTCGCTGAATCGAAGTTCCTCTGCCTTACAATCCATCAAACCTTGTTGTAATTCTTCATGGTCTAAGTCACGACCGATGAACACAAATCTACACTCTCGCTTTTCCCCTTCTTTCCATAGGCCAATATCTTCGCTAAAGCTCCCTCCGAAGAGCATATGAACGCCCTGAAATACAAATTTTTGATCCATTCCTTTCACAGCGAGAACGCCTTTGTAACGGAAGAGGTCTTCTGCCTTAGTTTGCATCAGATTTCCTATCCATTTCTCAAGTTTATTCACGTTTAATTCGCCTTCGAACTTGGAACTTGTTGAAGTCACTCTTTGGTCATGCTCATGCTCAGCATCGGTGTCTAGGAATTCAGGGTCCATCTCAAGCGTTTTCTCCAAATCGAAGGATCCTATGTTGATTAATTCCTTCGGGTCAATAAGACTATTTTCGGTGTGAAAAATTGGTGCTGAAACGTTGATTGATTTGATTTTTCGCTCTACTTCCTGAATCTCAATATCGGATACCAAATCGATCTTATTCAACAGGATTCTATCTGCAAAGGCTAGTTGCTCAACAGCCTCATTTTCCACATCTTCTGGCTTTTCTTCCTCTATTCTTGGAATAATGTGTTTGGCATCAACCACGGTAATTATTCCATCTAATTTGTATCGGTTAGTCACTCTCTCGTCAACGAAGAATGTCTGAGCCACAGGAGCAGGGTCTGCAAGGCCTGTAGTTTCGATAAGTACTCCATCAAAATCTTTGATTCTGTCATACATATCATCTAACAATTCTGTTAGGTCCCCTCTGACCGTACAGCAAATGCAACCATTCATGACTTCGATAATACTCTCCTCTGAACTCTCAACGATAATATTCTCGTCAATTCCAATATCTCCGAATTCATTCTCAATTACTGCGAATTTCATATTGTGCTCGGTACTTGTCAGAATATGGTTCAACAGAGTTGTCTTTCCTGATCCCAAAAACCCTGTCAATACTGTTACCGGAATTAGTGAATCCTTTTCTCTACTACTCATAGATGCCCCTCAATTACAAAACGCTCCCGGTATTGTTAGATATTTAATGAAAACTAATAATTACAATATTCAAAATTATTAGTTCCAAATTAGATATAAAATTTCACCTTCAAAAAACCCTAAAATTTTGGTAACTTCAAATCATAGATTCCAACGAATTGAAGGAGTATCGCCGCCGCGGCATAAGTGTGGAGATACCTCCCGAACTACAATCGATGCTCGACGCAGAGCATGGCCCCACTAAGCAAAAGGCTGCAAGATTGGTTGTAGATTTGGCCGCATCTGCGGGAGCTTCCCAATTTACACGATGCGCCCATGCTCACGTTTCTGGTGTCAGCGTAATTACTGGTGGGCATGGGTTGAGGCGCTTCCTTTCTGACCTCTCCGGTGACCCAGAAGGTACAGTGTCAATTCCAACCACATTGAATTCTGCTGGTTGCGATCGAGAACAGATTGAAGAAATGGGAATCGACCACAAAAATTTTCTTGAACATCAATTCGAAATAATACACGCTTACTCAGAATTAGGAATAGATGCCACGCTT
>CALEIW010000207.1 GCA_937876055.1 uncultured euryarchaeote | reverse complement strand
TCGCAGTTCGAAATGTAGGAGTCCCATGGTACATGATTGAGATTGCCGATGATCCTCGCTACAGAGCAATTGTAGGCATAGAGAACACCACCAGTACTCAATGGGTAGACCCACCTACCGAAGTAATCGTTCCTTCTAGAGGAGACATCCCAATTGGTATGTGCCTCGACTCAACCTTCCCTTTCACTTCGGATATCAATCGTACTCACTTGATGTGGAGGCTAGTAGAACCAACTCGCCAACAGGATGACTTTGGTCCGACCGAGTGGGTTTCAGTTAGTTGGAGTAAGTCACCATTCATGGAAGAAGAAGAAAGTTGTATTTTACTCGATGGAAGTAATGGCAGTAGAATAGTAGCTCATGTTCCCTTGCCAGACACCTCGGTTGGTAAAATTCAGTACAAAGCAAAATTGGGAACTACAAATGGCGCATTCCCATTCACTTATCCTGACGCAGATACTGCGAATTATTACGAATTATCAATTCCTTATCGAGCACCATTTGGTTCAGGAATAATGGCATTGCTAATGTTCGCCTTCATCGCAACTATGGTATGGGGTGGACTTGGATTTACCCTGCGAGCAATGTTTGATGAAGAAGGCGGAGTGATTGGACTACCAGATGATCAGAGCCACCTTATCGAAGAGGAGGATGTCTGATGGCAGAAGGTGGCTCTGACGAGTTTAGTGGTCGCTTAGGTCTGATTTTCGCGACCATAGGTGCAGCAATTGGTACAGGGAATATCTGGCGTTTCCCAAGAATGGTCGGCGCTAATGGCGGAGGCTCTTTCCTAGTTCCTTGGTTGATTTTCCTATTCCTTTGGTCAGTTCCACTGATTATTGCTGAATTCGCTCTAGGAAAGAGGAGCCGAACAGGAACTGTTGGAACATTCCGAATTTTTGCTGGTAAGCGCTTCGCTTGGATGGGTCTATGGACAGCCTGGATTTCAACCGCTATTGGATTCTATTATGCAGTCGTAACAGGCTGGTGCATCAATTACTTCCAGACAGCAATCCGAGGAGGATTGGGGTCTGAGGTAGATACAGTTGAGGTGTGGAATTCATTCCTGCAGAATCCTATGGAAGTTGTATTCTTCCAATCAATCGCAGTAGCAATAACTATGCTAGCAATTTGGAAAGGTGCCAAGGCAATCGAAAAGGTCAATGTCAGTTTGATGATATCTCTTTTCGTACTACTATTTGCTGCATTATTCCTATCATTCGTGATGGATTTGGAAGATGGTAGTCTGGATGGTTTTGTCTACATGTTTAGCATTCAGCCGGAGTATCTCATGCAGCCTGAGACTTGGATTAACGGTCTGTCTCAATCCGCATGGTCATGTTCGGCTGGAATGGGTATGGCAATTACCTACTCTGTTTACATGAGAAAGGACGAGGATACAACTCTCAATGCTGCTACCATGTGTCTAGCCAACAATAGCATCTCAATCATCGCAGGTCTAACTGTGATGATGGCAGTATTCGCAGTAGTCGATGACCCACTGGCTGCGGTTAGTGGTGGAAGCAGTGCAATCACCTTCCTTGTACTTCCAGAAGTCTTTGCACAGGCTCCCGGTGGACCTGTGGTACAATTAGCAATGGTTACAATGTTCTTCCTAGCGTTGTCTTTCGCGGCTCTAACGTCGATGATCTCAACAGTCGAGCTTTGTGTCAGAAACTTCGTCGATCACGGCATCGAGAGACCTCAAGCGGTTGGATTCACTAGCCTTGCAATATTCTTCTTCGGATTACCAAGCGCTGCAACATGGATTTTAGTCGACGATTCAACTGGTGTTGCTTTCCCTCAGTTCCTAGAGGTACAAGACCACATCTGGGGATATGGCCTAATGTTCAGCGGTCTTTTCATCGCTTACTCAATATGGAAGTACGGCTGGAATCGCTATCGTGTATGGCAAGAGGAGAATGATATCACTGGCTTCTCTCTCCAAGATTACCTAGACAATGGTGTATCTTCTTTCCGAGATGATTTCATCAATACAGGAGACAACGATTGGTGGATTGGAAAGTGGTGGGATTACATCATGTATCTTGGATTCCCAATAATGTTCAGCGTCTTGATTCTTTCATACTTTGCAGATATGTTAGCAAATGTAGACAATCCATGGGATCCAACAAACGCAAATGGAATATCCATAATCTTGCTATTTTGGGGAGTAACCGCTGGCTTATTCATCGGACTAAACCGATTTATCATAATCAATCGAATTGTTCCAACTACAGGTAATCCTTGGCCATTGGCTGTGCTATCAGGTAATTTCACATTGGAACCAAGACCACTTTACAGGAACGTTCCAGAGGGCGCAGAAGTTCCAATCGACACCTTACCTGGCGGTGATGACCCGTTCATTGTAGAGGTAGGAGAAGCCCTACCGGAATCATTCGTTGATGACTACGGTGAGACTAGACCACATACTGGATCGGTAATAGAGGCCGACATTGGTTATTCTTATGACCAAGCGTGAGGGAATAGTTTGCTTGTTAGTGAGGACTATCCTTGGTCCAAATTGATAGGTGAGTATCTCTACTACTGCGCAGTAGGTTGCATTAACGTTGCAATATTTTTTGCAATGTATTGGGTTTTGTATGACGTAAATCTACACGCAACTTACAGAGCTGGCAGCGCTTGGGCATTAGCTTACTTACTCAGCACTATACAATCTCATTTCCTTCACCGCTGGTTGACTTTCGAATCTGCCTCAGATTACAAAAAGAGTCTAGTGATAATGGTCCTAATCTACAGTGTATTCCTTGCGATTTCGACATTTAGTCAAGCCTACTTTGCAGATACTTTGGGCTACAACCACTGGTTGGTTTGGGCGGCCAATACCACTGCATTCGGTTTCCTATCTTTCCTTAGTTTGCGAATCTATGCATTTCCCTTATCGGATGGTCGCGTGAGCCGTGCGGAACGGCTCGAAACCTTCCGTGAGAGCCGTAGGGCTTGAAGAATGAATGATGACCCCTGCGTGATATGACTCAGGGGGTTCGAGGCACTCGGGATTTCTATCCCGAGGATATGCGGCTTCGAAATTGGCTCTTTGAGCGCTTCCACTCAGCCGCCCGCTCTCACGGATTTGAGGAGTATGATGCTCCGGTTCTAGAAAGCGAAGAGTTGTACACTCGAAAGGCCGGAGAAGAGATTGTCGGACAACTATACAATTTCGAAGATAAGGGTGGAAGAAGAGTCGCGCTCCGGCCGGAAATGACTCCTTCCTTAGCCCGAATGGTAATGGCTAGAGCAGGTGGTCTTGCGCTACCAATCAAGTGGTATTCAATCCCACAATGTTGGAGATATGAAAGAACCCAGCGAGGCAGGGGTCGCGAACATTACCAATGGAATGTCGACATTTGGGGAATGAATGGAATAGAGGCCGATGCAGAGTTGCTTTCGGTTCTTGTACAATTTTTCGATTCCGTCGGCCTCAGTTCAGAGGATTTAGTCATCCGAATTAGCAGTCGCAAAGTACTCGAAGAGGTTCTAGGCTCTCTCGGCCTAGAAGGGGAGATCTTCGCGCAAACATGCGTAATTGTCGATAAAATGGATAAATTACCTGAAGATGTAGTCGAGGCGCAATTAAGCGATTTAGGACTATCATCCGAGTCTATTTCGACCATACGGTCTGTACTTGGAATTACAGATATGCAATCCCTTTCATCCGCTCTTTCCTCTGACAGTGAGGCATTAATCGAGTTGCAATCTTTGTTTTCTTTGTGTGATTCTTACGGAATTTCAGATTGGGTATCTTTCGATGCTTCGGTTGTACGAGGTCTCGCTTACTACACCGGCCCTGTGTTCGAGGCACACGATAGAGCAGGAAACCTACGCGCAATTTGTGGAGGTGGACGCTATGACAAACTCATCGGCACCTTGGGTGGGAATGATTTGCCAGCCACCGGTTTTGGCTTCGGTGACATGGTGATCATGGAGCTTCTAGCCGACAAGGGATTAGTCCCTGAATTATCTAATGGAGTAGGTGATGTTGTATTTGGCATGGGAACTGAACTTCGTGGTGCAGCCATGCAGGTTGCCGCGAAACTACGTTCTGCTGGTCGAACTGTAGATCTTGTTCTTGAAAATAAGAAGATGAAGTGGGTATTCAAGCATGCAGAACGTTGTGGTGCTACTCGATTAGTCATGGTAATGCCCGACGAATGGGCAGAAGGTAAAGTTCGCATCAAGAACCTAGATTCTGGTGAGGAATCTACGGTAGCAATGGATAATTTGTGAAGATTATTCTTCACGTCGTGAACTTGCAATTGCAGCCATTGCTAGTGCGCCAAGGCCTGCTGCTAGTCCGAATCCAGGAAGGCTGTCTCCCACTGCGCCACCAAGAAGTCCACCATCGTCATCGCCATCTCCTGGTCCTGTTTCTGTCAAGTTGACAACCGGGAAATTAGCCTGAACAGTGTAATTATCCGGATTGTCAGAGTAATAGAATCTAAACCATCCGCCACACAAGAAAATCGCACAGGTTAGCGAAGAATACCCTGGTTTTGAGAATTCAATTTGAATGGCGGGTTCTTCTCCAGACTTATTCCAAGAGGTCATGTTGTTTGCAACTGGAATTTCCCATCTCAGATTTTCATCCGCATCACTACCTCCGATTTGAGGAAACTCCTCCTTAGCGACAGGAGTGGTCCCTTTGAACAGGGTCAGAGTTAGGTCTTGGCATTCCTGAGTGTCGCTACAGTCAGTGTGTTGTATTTGGAACTCAAGTTCGATTACTATCGATGAATTAGCATCAAGATACATATTTTCTTTGAATGTCTCACCTGATTGAATTCGGCAAGTAAAGTCGACATCGACTTGCTCTCCATTCCCTGTAAACTCCTTCTCGCCATATCCATCTTGGGATGAGCCATCATTTCCTTCTTCGTCGAAATGAGTCCAACATTGATCCATTTGACTAGTTCCCCAAAAATGCATGTGAGGGTTGTCCACGGACGGTTGTTTCGGGTCGGTGGTTTGTGCGCTTGCTGGTGCGGCCACACTACTACTCAACATTACGAGAACGAGGCACAAAGCCTGCAGTCTACGACCAGCCATCATGACCGACCGTCTCAGTATGTCCGGTTTGAGGCTTTGCCCGATTTGATACTCTCGCGCGCGAGAAGGTATGGGTTGCTAAATCCTCAATCAAATCGCTGAAGGTTTCCACCATCGCGATTTCCACCATGTCTAGCAATATTCAGTGCGTCACCCAAAGAATCTGCGCTCATCATCTCCCGATCGAGTCGCTCCGAAGCAACTCCGGTAATGATTGACATGACCTTGATTGTGTCGCCAAATGCTGGGTCCTGGCGTGCTCCGAAGATAACATTCGCGTCAGGAGACAGCCTAGCAGTCATCAAGTCACAGACTTGGT
>CALEIW010000206.1 GCA_937876055.1 uncultured euryarchaeote | reverse complement strand
AAGTAATGGATGTCTTTGTCGATGGCGAAGCATTACGTAGGGATGGAGTTACACTGACCGTGGATGAGCAAAGTGCTAGAGAAGATCTCAATGAAGTGGTAATTGACTACTACTCAGAAATTTAAGGTTGGAGCGCATTGAAATGATGAGACCATTCATTACCATGCAAGGTCAAGCAAAAGACGCTTTAGAATTCTAAGCCTAATTTTTGAGCCATTGGAGGGGCTTCCCCAGTCTTCGCAAAATAGTACAATGATGCTCTATTTACAGCCTCACAAGCGGTGAAGAATAGTACAGATAGAGCGATTCCGGAAAACATCAGAAGTAGTCCAAAACCAATACCTATCTCTCCTAAAGCAAAGAGAGGTAGACAGATCAAAACTATGGTTAAACACACCAAGAAATTGATGATTCCAGTTCCAGCACTTGATACGATGTCTTCACCCCAGGTATTCCCGAATAATTCTGGGCTCTTCGACATACTTTCCCTAACGCCTAGATTATCGATGACAATCATTGGTACAACAAAGAAAGTAGTTATCCACCAAGCGACCTGTACAATCAAGGATAGAATCCATCCAACTGCAGCCGCCGCTGGATTATCAGATTGTTTCATGCCCTCTAATGCTTGAATAATCAGGCCAACAGTTCCTGAAATTAGACCCCAAATGAAAATTTGAGGAAGACACTTCATCGCCTGTCGAATCCCGTAGGAAAAGCTAGGATTGTCGCCAGTTGTCAGACGGTAATGAGCACTGGCGATTATGGCTGCATTCCAAAAAACCGTGATTATAGCTACAGCCATGTAAGAGAGAAAACTACCCACATATGCGCCCTGTTCAAAGCCTTCTTCTCCACCTCCGATGAAGTATCCTAAACCTCCAGTTGAGGTCATCAAAACAACAAAAGCACCGATGGAAAACATAGCGGAAAAGAACATGTAGACCATTAATTCTGGATCTGCACGAACAACTTTAATGCCTAATTTTGTAACTTGCCAGCCACGTTTTAACCGTGCCCAAAATCCGTAGCGTGGGCCATCGCGCATCATCATCATGTGAAATGCTGGAAAAAACACTGTCTTCAATGTTGAGCCGGAAATAGAATTTAATTTTACAGAAATTGATATATTGTGTGGTTCAGGTTAGTTTGTCTCGTATGAGGATGAATGATTCGATTCGACTTCTTGATTTGGTCTCGCAGACCAAATTCGTCCATATCCTAGGTGCTGGATTGAATTCAGAAAAACCTGCTAATTCGGCTGTTAAGGATCTATCTGAGAGAGGATGGAACCCAATTCCTATACATCCTAGGGATGCGGGTGCTAGCATTTCCGGATACCCAATTAGACCTATGATCGAGGACGGAATTGAGCCGGAGATTGTTGTTCTGTTTCTTGCACCTGAAAGAGCAAGAGAAGCTGTTAGAAAATTGTTACTTCGTAATTACGAATCTCCTCCTCTAATTTGGTTTCAATTGGGGGCAGAAGATGGTATATCGGAAGATTGGCTTCAGGATGCTGGATGGAATTTTGTCAAGGATGACTGCATTGTTAGATTCGTACAAAGGCACGATTTAGTTCGAGAACCACAAGTCATTCCTTGGTTCAAACAAGTCCAGAGTGATGACGATTCAGGATGCTCAGTTTGGAGTGCCCACGAATGGCAAGAAAACTCTGAGAAGGCAAAAACCGAATTAGAGTGGATAGGTGATCTAAGGGATTTGGAAAATTCTAATTCATCAATCCCCAACTATATCCGAGGTCTAAGAAATGATGGTGAAAGTCTC
>CALEIW010000205.1 GCA_937876055.1 uncultured euryarchaeote | reverse complement strand
GATAAATTTCTTTGAAAAATACAAAATCATTACAAGAATTCTTATGCACCTTCTCAGACGAGCAGTCAAGTGATAGCATGACCCACGTAGTAACAAGCGCCTGTGTAGGACACAAGTACCAAGATTGTGTAGCAGTATGCCCAGTTGAAGCTTTTAAAGAAGCAGACACCTACTTGGTCATTGATCCGGATGAATGTATCGATTGTGCTGCCTGCGTAGCCGAATGTCCTGTTGAAGCTATTTTCGCAGACACCGATGTACCCGATGAAGAAATGGAATGGATCGAGCGTAACGAGACTGAAAGTCTAGAATTAGAAATAGCAACTGGAGATTCACCAGTACTCGCAGACTGAAGATTTACCTTCTGGTGAACTTAAACATAGATTGATGAATAGAAGCCGAGAGGCTAGACTATGACTCAGAGGGTTGACTTGGGGCAAATGCGCCACGGTACAGAGTTGTTGAAGCGAGGCTTCGCCAAGATGCAAGAAGGCGGGGTCATCATGGATGTCGTGAATGCTGAAGAGGCTCACATAGCAGAAGATGCTGGTGCGGTATCTGTAATGGCCTTGGAAAGAGTTCCCGCAGATATCAGAGCTAGTGGAGGAGTCGCTCGAATGAGTCACCCGGACATGATAAAGGAAATTATCGAAACTACTTCGATACCAGTAATGGCCAAGGCAAGAATTGGTCACGATGAGGAAGCAAGAGTGCTCGAAGCACTAGGTGCAGATATGCTCGATGAATCTGAAGTTTTAACTCCCGCAGATCCCTTCTATCACATAGCAAAAAACAACTTTACCGTACCATTTGTTTGTGGCTGCACGAATCTAGGTGAGGCGGTAAGAAGGGTAGCAGAAGGGGCTGCGATGATGCGAACCAAAGGTGAAGCTGGAACTGGAAATGTAGTCAGCGCTGTACAACATGCTAGATTGGTAGAAAATGAAATCGCACATTCTCAATCTATAGGAGAAGAAGGGCGCAGCGAAATGGTTGACATAATTATGCAAGGATTTCAGAGAATAAACAAAGTATCCTCCTTTGATTTAGATCCAGATTATACTCCATTTGGTTCAATGGAAGAGGTTCGAGGAGAAGTGTCCTCTGTACTAGAAGATGTGGCCAGGCTTGGTAGATTGCCAGTGGTGACATTCTCTGCTGGAGGAATATCGACCCCAGCAGATGCAGCCCTTATGATGAAGCGTGGTATGGATGGAATTTTTGTTGGTTCTGGAATCTTCAAGAGTTCTGACCCAATTCAAACCGCCGAAGCTATAGTGCTTGCAACCCATCACTTCGAGGACCCTTCCATAGTCGCTGAGGCTAGTGCAATGATTGGTGAACCAATGCCGGGTTTGGAAATCGAAACACTAGATGTTCGGCTGGAAGAGAGAGGCTGGTAAACTCAGAATTTTCCCCGAGTAGTCCCTAATTTTCTTTTCTTGGACTTTCTTGGCTTTGGCGTTCGTGTTTCTGACTCTTCTTCGAGTCCTGTACCGCCAAGAGTCAAAGAGCCACTTTCTAGTAACATCTCTTCTAATGAGCCAGCTAGTTCTTCACTTTCGGAAGGCGATCTTATTGCATCTCTAACTGATTGATTGTGGTCTCGTATAGTTTTCTCCCGTTCCTCACGAGCGGCTTTTATTGAGTCTCGAATTTCATTGACTTGGTCAAGCAGTACTTTCATTTCATTGTGGACTTCATCGGCAGCAGTTTTTGCTTCAACAAATAAGTTGTGAAGCCTATCTCCCTCTGCCCTTAGGAAGTCTCTTTCCTCAAATAGTGGCTTGATTTCCTCCCATATTTCATCGCCTTGCTTATGGCAATCTACCATTGCTTGGTGTTCTGAGTCAGCCTCTGCCCTTAAACGATTTATTGATTCATCCATATCTCCAAGATCTATTGTAATGGATTCGTGTTCCTTCACAGCAGGAAGTAACTCATTTCTCTTACCAATGAGTTTCTTTAGTTCCTTCAAGAGTTTATTTTCATCTTCCAATTTCAGTCTGCCATCAGTTTCTAAGCGTCTCTCTATCTTGTCGATTTGTCCTTCGGTTTCTGACAATTCGATAACTACTGATTTAGAACCTCGTTCGTCATCCCTACGACCACGTTTTTTGGAAATTATCTCTCTGATATGACTCTGGATTTCATCCCTTCTGGCCTTGTGAATTCTTGCTTGGTCTCTAATATCTTTTTGTTTTGCCTTCAGTTCATCAATAGAATCGCGTAAACCTTTGGCCTGTTCTTGAACAGCATTTCGCGAATCGGCTGCTCTACGGGCGTTCTCATTGTGACTATTGCGATTTTCTCGCATACGCCTTACTTTGGTCTCCATAGCGTGTAGGCGACCCCTGAGGTCATCGTCAGGGTTGGTAGTCTCGTCAGACACGGCTAGGCCACGAGCGTTTGCCTCTTGAATCAACCCGATGTATGGTTAGAGGCCTAGAACTGAACCTATGAATGGTAGAAGCGGTGATAGAATTGCAATAATAGCGCCAAGGATGAACAATGCTCCTGTTGTCATTCTGAGTCGAGTAAACAGGTCGTTGCGAATCTGAACAGTCAGTACACGACCAGATATTAGATTGCCATCCAAATCCTCTAGACGAATTGTAACTGTGGATTCACCGGTGCTAGAGGGTAACAAACTCTGCCAAATAATTCTAGTAGAGTTTAGGAGATTGGGGAGTGTGTCTGTAATTTTGGGAGAAATAATTCCATCGAAAGAAATCGATTTGTGAGGCTCCACCTTAAGTCGATATTCACAATCATTAGGTCTAAAATCAGGAGTTTGAACCCTTAGTATGAGATCTTGTATTTCATCGGTTTGATTGAGAATGAATGCGAATAAATTCGCAGGGCCAACTACTAAGTTTTCCATATCCACATCAAACCATACATCGCCAGATTTCCCATTCTGATGCTTCATGTGTAAACGATCGTGAAGACGGAAAAATGGGGCGCAATCAAGCATTGCTCTCGATAATAATCGGTCCCAGGTTTCTTGACCTAAATCTGGATGCTCGAAAAAACCATCGAGTGATTCTGAGTCAATCATCGATGCCAATGCAAGTCTAAATTGATTCTCATCTATCACGGACCTCCTCCTTAGATGCAATAGATGTAGCAATGTCTCTTGCAATTCTGTCATTGAGTTACCTGGTTTAATTTTTGATTCAACTGCCCGCAAATATTCGGATATCCTAACGGCCAATAGTGGATCGATGTGGGCTTTAATTACGTCAGAAAATGGATATCGGAGTAAAGCCGGATGGATAGGAGGAGAGAAGGCGCTCAACATCCCCCATGGCTCATTAGCATTGAAGCGCGATTTATTTGATACCAAAAAGGTCCCATGGCCAGCTAATAAAGTCCCAGTTGAAAGCGCAACTAACCTTGGAGAAAGGTCTCCGTCAGGTGCCAACCATAGGGCGATTCCGAGAAATAGGATTGCTAGAAGGAGGAAACTTATTGTGGCCCCCAACTGCCTTCTAGAACCATTAATTGTCGCACGCATTTCCGCATATCCATGGGAGCTTTTGAAGGTCAAACCAGCAGTTGTCAGGGATTCCGCCTCATATTGGAAAATCTTTCTAGTTACTGTCAACAATCGGAATAATAAGAGTAATAGAGTTATATTTGCAACTAAAATAAATAAAGAAAGGAAATGAATTCCAAGGTGCATCTCAACGGGAGCGACTTCTTGCATATGGTCTACCCACCATTGTGGTGTTGTATTTCTGTAAGAATGAGCAAGGCCGAAATTCACTACTACAATCAATGGTAAGAAGAGGACGGATCGAATCCCTCCACTGATAAGAAGTCTGTCTATTCGCAGGAGAGTTCTTTCTTGATTCCGTAAACTATCGACATTTGAATACAATATTTTTTCAGAATCATCACCCTCGACAATATGAACTTGTTTCATATTATCCTGTTGCGACGATGACTCTTCCTCTAGAACTTCTGATGCTAATGAGCTCAGAGCGTCTTCCAAATTTGGTATCTCTTCATCCTGCAATTTTTAGCCCTCCAATCTAACTAAAATACGCTTGGCCAAATCTTCGGAAAACAAGTATGGAGAACCTGCTACATATGTTGAGGAATGTGTTTTGGAAATGTTGACGCCGATAGAGAGTTTTTGATTTTCTAGAGTTTTGATATCTTGGCCGTTTAGAGCGATTAATTCAACTACCCCACTACTGCCTTCCGGCATATTGGATATTGGCAATAATGGAGATGTTATCTCTGGTTCAAATTGTCTGGAAATTTGAGGGACTCTTTCTCCAAGTTGGTTATACTCTGGATAACCCAATAGTCTGTCTATAGACGCCTCTAATTCATCATTAACTGCATGTTCCATTTCACATGCTATTGAATTAACATCTCCTTCAAATCCAATGACATCAGTTAGTAATAATTCAAGAAGTAATTGGCGTCGCTTAATCTTACCAGCGATAGCAAAACCTTCTGCTGTTAATCTTGAACCCTTGTAAGGAATATATGTCACCAAATCCCGGTTAGCTAGTCTTTGAATCATCTCTGTTGTGGAAGCGGCACTAACTCCCATAGAATCGGCCAACATTGAGGTTTTCACAATAGCAGAAGGTTGTTCAGAATGTATCTCAAACATCCTCTTCAGATACATTTCCTCAAAGTCGCTTAGTTCGTTCATGAGAAAACCTCGGTTATGGTTCTCCAACTTCTGCTAAGAATTCAGACCGGCAGGCAGGACACCTAGCCTTTACTGGACGTCTGTTAATTGGGATTTTAAGAGTTTGATCGCAACTAGGGCAAGATAGCAAATCATCCACTGAGCGAGCAGATATCTCTTGGGAAGGTGGGGTAGGAGATGAATCAATTTGGGACTCAATGTTTTCTTCTTCTGAAATTGTTTCTTCTTCTTCTTCTTCTTCTTCTTCTTCTTCTTCAGATGCAACCGATTCTACCATGAATCGAGCAGTACAAGCAGGACATTTAACTGCACCAGAATGGCTATTCGGAATGTGTAGACGTTGGTCGCATTCGGGACATGGTATCTCTCGTTTTTCTACTGCTGCAGACTTTTTCTTTTCCCCTCTGGCTTGTCTTAATCGATTAAATCTTGATTTCCCTGTATCCTCTACACTTTCCGATACTGTTCGATATAGAACTAAAATGAACATTACAAGAACTAAGCCAGTGACTGTTCCATAAATAGCCGCGCCCAAATCAAATGGCAATTCTGCCTCTGCATTATTATCGGAAAATGTTTCTATCTCCAAAAGAAGGCTTTCAGTAAGTCCACTAGTTACCCAAATGATATGCACATCAACAACTTTTGAATCGGGCCACTCTTCGATTGTGAATTCGCTACTAAATGATTCA
>CALEIW010000204.1 GCA_937876055.1 uncultured euryarchaeote | reverse complement strand
GAAATTGTTAGTGGATTTGCCGGAGGCTCTACCTTTCCAGAGGTTACGTGCGGTTGGAAATCTGCTATAGATGCAATGGTCAAGTGAATATCATCTCGCCATCTTGCAAGAACAGGATATGGCATAACACGAGTGTGGCCAACATTTTCAAAAAATGACAAAAAGGCTTCACGCATAGAATCTTTCAATTCTTTACCTAGCATTGGAAAACCTGAAATTAATGGTCTTCCAATAAATGAATATTCATCTTCGCTAGTATCTCCGCAAGTATCTCTACCTGCATCAGTAGTCCAAAACCAAAGACCTGTAACTCGACATTGCTTACGTAAATAGCCATTATCGTGGAATACTGACAAATCGATAGGAGGTAGACCCATGCACTCACCAGCCCTTGTGGACACCCATGCCTATAGACGACACATATTGAAACCTGCGGGTATTATTGAGTAAAGATGATTGAAAATGCTCAAAGAGGATAAACTCAACAGATTGTTATGGCCGAAGACTGGCGCGACCATCTCCAATCTGAAAATGATGGAACTATGCGCATAAAGGCCCATGGGGACATGAAAGTAGATGCTAGAATAATAACTGATGATGAACATCTTTCGAAGTATTCTGATGACAGGGGTCCTGAGCAATTGGTTAATGCTGCGAGTTTACCCGGTATTGTAGGAGAAGCTTGGGGTATGGCTGATTGGCATTTTGGCTACGGTCTACCGATTGGAGGAGTCATTGCAACCGATACAGAATTTGGAGATTTAGGGGGTGCAATTTCACCTGGAGGCGTTGGATTTGATATTAATTGCGGAGTTCGAGTATTAGCTTTAGATGCTACAATTGATGACGTTCCCAATATCAAGAAACTCGCCGGACGCATTGCTGGTCGCATACCTGCTGGCGCTTCTGGAAAAGGCGGTCTCGATATCAAAATGAAAGATTTGGACGAATTAATTCTCGGAGGTGCTGAATCAGCTGCTGAACTCGGAATCGGCTATTTCGAAGATCTCGAATCATTAGAATCGAACGGTAAATTACAAACAGTAAGTTCAGATATCTCTACTAGGGCTAAACAGAGAGGTTTGCGAGCATTAGGGACTTTAGGGAGTGGGAACCACTTTCTTGAGCTACAATCCGTTGAAAAAATTGTTGATAGTGAGACTGCCAAGCATTGGGGATTGTATGAAGGCCAATTATTGGCAATGATTCATTCAGGTTCTAGAGGATTGGGCCATCAAGTTTGCAGTGAACATTCGAGAAAATTTGAACAAATGTACAAGCGAGATGGTGAACGATGGTATAATGAAAATTGGGACTTCCATATTGCAGATAGACAATTAGCGAGTGCACCATTTCATTCTAAGGAAGGTCAGCA
>CALEIW010000203.1 GCA_937876055.1 uncultured euryarchaeote | reverse complement strand
CCGGTAAGTGCCAAAACACCCCACAGAACTACTGGTGGACCATTGTCCTTCCAATTCATTGTGATAGGTTCTTTACCCATTGTGTATTCTAATCCTTGAGATATACAAACCACGAACCAAATCCAAACCGGTCCAGCCAATACAACGGCTAGTCTGGCCTGTTCTTCACCGTCCATACCTAGAGCCGCGTAGACTAAGGTGACCGAAGTCAGAAGCATCCAACCTGCTACCATTTTTGCAGTGTCATCCGCCCAATTTGTCGCCATAAGGACTCCAGGTCCGGTATGACCTAGAGCGACTAAAATTAGCCAAATTTGTGGATCTAGAGGGTCCATTTCACTCATCATCCTTGTGTAAATATCCTGAGATTCCAAGCATTACAGTTAGTAGGATTGTAACCAAAGCAGGCGCTAACATATCCATTGGTGGAGCCTCTGCTCCATATCCGCTGTCTCCAGTTAAAGCAGCCATTCCTCCCATGATGATAACAATCACTAGAGGAGACATCATCGACATCTTTGCAAGTCCTTTTCCAGTTACAAATAATCCAGTTGCTATTGCCATTACTCCTAGTGGCATTAGATGAAGTGCCCACATTTCTTCATATGCTGCATCGTGAGCTAGGACATTTTCTTCTCCACCCCAGCCTACTGCAGCCCATTCTTCTCCGCTAGTCATTCCCATAAGCGACATAATTACCACCATTGCTCCGACCGCAATCATCAACTTTTGAGGGTCTAGTATTTCTTTTGCGTCCATAATTCATTTCTCCTGTCCGACTATACTCGGTTGTCATTAACAGGATTGCTCGGACTATGAAGGTTCAGTTAGTCGTTCATTGTCAAAATCCGATGGAAATGATGCACTCCAGTTTCCATTTTTGTGGAATAACGTCCTCTATCGTAGGATTTCGATAAAACTCCGCGTTGCGTAGCCTCGACGATTTCTTGGTCTTCAATTTCGACCTTATCTAAATCGCCACCTGCTCCCTTGCCAAGCATTTCTGTATTTCCAACATAGCCATGGTAGACGATTCGAGTCTTATCGACTGAGAGTGGAATCACCTGATTGACTGACAATCCCCATGGGTAGAAATTGAGCATTAATCCGGGGTAGAACCAGTAGTAGTATGCCGCTACTTTCTCGCCGTGCTCGGAAGAGTTCTTTGGTGGTTCAAAGTGAGGTTCTCCTTCCTTTGCGATACCGATTTGCAGTACTCCGCCTTCGAATAATTCGGTTCTATATTCGTCGTTATCCAACACATCATGTAGATCACCGTGAACAAATGGAATGTGGAATCCTTCGAGATAATTGTCAACATAAAGAGCCCAATTAGCTTTGATTTCATACGAGCGATATCGCGTAGGGTCGTGTTGGAATGATTCCACATCAAGCCATCCTAATCGAGACTCTAGTTCTGTAATCGCTTCCTTGAGATATAGATCGCCTCCAACTAATTGCAGACCCTTCCAATCGGTTACTGGAAAGTTAGCCAAGTCGTCTGAAGGAGATGGGAAATCTTCGACTTCTTGGAACTCTGGCATATTCTTGAAACAACCATCAATACCGAAAGTACGACCATGATATCGACATTTCAGAGTGTTGCTTTTGCAGGGTTCGGTTGCTACTAGCATTCCTCTATGTGTGCAGACATTGGAAAGACATCTGACTCTGTCCGAATTGGTTAGCATTAGGGCTTCACCGAGCATTGTTTCAATGTCGGTCAGAGGAATCACATTGTGCTCTGCAAACTGACTGGAATGAGCTCCGAAATACCAACAATTTTGCATCCCACTAAGCAGTTTACGAAATGTATTCTCATCGGCGTAGAATCTCGATGGTAAGGTGTGAGCCTTGGCGATGTCGGGATGAATCAACGGCTCGGACACAACAACTCCTGTGCTTGGCGTGTGAAAGAATTGTCGCCGCACCCATCAGCAGGTGCATTTGGGTGCGTCGCATTGATGGAGTGAATCATCCCCTGAGGGTTCATGGAAGAATGGCCGGAAGCGGGAACGCCGGTCAAAGTGGCGGTCAAGACTTGGTCTGGAGTGGTCGAACATGAGGGCCTTGCATTACCTGCAGCAGGGCCGAAATTAATTACTCTAAAATTGACCAACGGATACAATGTAAGTTACCCAGAGTCTTACGTCGAATCGGTAGAAATTCTCGATGAAGTTGAGATATCAGAGGAAGAAGCACCGACTCCTATTCAACAGGACGAGACTCTTCCATTGGTACATCTAATTCACACTGGTGGAACTATTGCTGCAAAGGTCGACTATTCAACAGGTGCAGTAACCGCTCGATTCGAGCCAGATGAATTATTGAAGTCGATTCCAGAACTAAAATCTGTGGCTCGACTAAGGGTTGTAAAACTCGGTAATATGTGGTCTGATGATATCAGGCCAAGGCATTGGAACCGAATGCTGAAAGCGACTGAGGAAGCATTCGCAGAAGGCGCTGTTGGGGTGGTGATTACCCACGGTACGGATACCTTGCATCTCAGCGCCGCAGCAATGGGCTATGGCTGGGCTGGAAATGGTGGGAGGCCACCGGGTAGAATAGCCCTAACAGGCTCTCAGCGCTCTCCTGACCGAGGCTCCAGTGATGCCGCCGAGAATATCGTAGCGGCGGTCCATTGGGCGGCCCACGGACCCGAACCGATCGGCTATCGTGATGCGAGTGTTGTAGTCATGCATTCAGAATCATCCGATGGGCAATGTGCAGTTCTTCCCGGAATTGCTTGTCGGAAATATCACTCGTCGCGAAGAGACGCTTTCAAGCCAATCAATCAGGGTCCTCTGGCTTGGATAAACAACGATGGAACCGGCCCAAGCATCGAGATGGCAGAGCATGAGCCAGCGGATGCAAGGGTCGAGGCAATTTCACCGATGATGTTCGATGAAGATGCTCGAATTGCACAATTTATGGCTGATCCTCACTTAGATCCAAATTTGGTAATGTTAGCAATCAAGGATGATTTCGATGCTATCGTTTTGCATGGAACAGGATTAGGTCACCTTCCTATATCAGACCCTCAAGACGATTCGCCGGATAATACCAAATTACGATTGATG
>CALEIW010000202.1 GCA_937876055.1 uncultured euryarchaeote | reverse complement strand
TACAGCCTCCCTAGGTCCTGGAGATTCAATATTTAGATTGAAAGATGTAATTGTTTGGTTGGGTATAGCCTTCGCTACCATATTAGCGCTCGCAGCCTATGGAGCGATATTCAACACCCTAGGTTTACTTTCCTCAAGATATGGAGTTTACATCGCATTGGTAATTGGAGTTTATGAATTTGTTATGGCAGTACTTACTCTTGGTGGGGCTGAGCTTATTCCCGTTCTTTCGGTCTCTCATTGGACGTTACAATTAATCGACTCAATTGTGCTTATAGTATGGCCAAATACCATAGAAATGCATCTAATTGCAACCGCTTTCGAACTTCCCTCAGGAATAACGGCTTTCTGGAATCCTCCTGTGCATACACTTGGAACTGAAAGTCCATTCGTATCTGGTTTGATATCGGTAATTGTATTGATGTTGATTACATCATTGATGATTCTGTTTGGTCAGCGTCAATTCAAACGTCGAGAGATAATGTGATGTTAGTAGGTGACCTCTACATGGAAAAAATAGAGGGTGATTTTAGTAAATTCTGGCGCTTTGACGTATTGCCCCCTATCAATCGTCTTTCTTGGTGGTGGTGGTGGGTATTGGTTCTAGTTCCGGACCCAATCCATCCAGAACGTTCTAGGCAATTGATGGTACTTTGGTCCTCAAAGGAAACTCCTGCAGTTAGAGTAAGTGGCCACTGGTGGATACCTAAGGCAAGAATGCTGGTTGACGAAGAGGGAGGCACCGTGATGTCTGGCATGGTTTGTGCATGGTGGTATGACGGCAACAAAATGTTTGAGCCGCTACTAATGAAAGAGTGTAGAATGGCCTCTGTAGATGATAATCACCCACTTTGGCCGGATGAGGCGCAAGAGACAGGAATGGGTGCTGGGGCAGTAGTGCCCCTCACATCTGAAGATCTATCTTTTGGATTGCGACCAGGTCGTCGTTCATTTTGGCTAAATCTGACCAGTGATCCAGAAAAAGTCAAGGAAGGTTCTCCCAAAGATTTCAGCGTAGAAATGACTCCTTGGTGGGAGCGACCAAGTACTGCGAAATACAAGAATAATGTATTCGGTTTGAATTTAGGTTATGATATCCAAAGAGTGCATGGGATGAAAGCGAAATTGAATATTGATGGAGAAGAAGTAGAGGGCTCAGCATATATCCAGAAGGTTGGGGTTCAGGCCCCGAGTGTACCTTGGTTTTGGGGGATGTTACATTTTGATGATGGCTCATATCTTGATTGGTTCATGCCTCACGTTTCTCCTTCGTTTACAATGAAAGATGACACACCTTGGTCAATGCGTGATTTCTTCCGAACACCAAATGCTGGCTCGGGGCTATTTCATGATGCTAACAGAAATCGAACTGAGAATTTCAAGCGATGTACTGTTGAATTAGAACGACAAGAAGGAGAAAATGCACTTAGAGATGAACAGGGGAATTTACTTCCTAGATT
>CALEIW010000201.1 GCA_937876055.1 uncultured euryarchaeote | reverse complement strand
AAGACTGCACATAGAAACTCCTGGAGCTATGGATGCACCTGTTGGTGCTTTCTTTACAATCTGGGGTGAACAGTTTGATGACACTCACATACTAAATAAAGTCGCTAACGACAATAATGAAGTCGTGATGTTTGTAAATGGTCAACAGAATTTCGAATACGAAAATTACGTCATGGAAGACGGCGATGTTATTGAAATAGAATATCGTGAAAGACAGTGATATCTTTTTTTCATCCTTTAATCACAGCAAACGGCCTCAGTCTGGCCACAGGTCTAGCTAGATTTGCTGCATTTGTAAGAGCAATTACCTCGTCCACATCTTTGTACGCCTCAGGCGCTTCTTCAGCAAGCACATTCGGAGTTTTCGCCCGAACATGAATCCCAGAAGCCTCAAGTCTTTCTCTAAGGGCTAATGAATCGACGGATTTTCTGGCTGCAGTTCTAGACAACTGCCTACCTGCTCCGTGGCAAGAGGAAGAAAATGCATCATTAGCCCCTTTCTTTGGCCCCGCTAAAACCCATGAAGCAGTCCCCATATCACCCGGTACCAGAACAGGCTGGCCAACACTTGAGAATCGGTTGGTCAGTTCAGGGTGATCTCCGCCCAAAGCTCGTGTCGCACCTTTTCTATGTACACAACATTTGCAAGATTTACCATGAACAATATGTTCCTCGACTTTTGCTATATTGTGACTGACATCGTATACAACATCTAATTCACCGTCCGATCCTAGTTGGTTTCTAAGCACATTTCTCAATCTCTGTGTCAGTGCAGAACGGTTTGCAAAGGCGTAATTTCCAGCCGCTCGCATCGCATCAAGATAGGCTGCTCCTTCCCTACTGTAAATCGGTGCTGCTGCAAGTTGTCTATCGCGTAAACGATAATCCCAATCCGGAGCCTTCCAATGATCTCCATCGCGTTGATATTTACTCTCTATTATTGCCACATGTTCACTACATACTTGATGGCCGAGTCCTCTTGACCCTGTGTGAATCATCGCGGTGACTTGACCTTCTCTCAAGCCGTATGCATTCGCTGCAACAGGATCTTCTATCCTGTCTACTACTTGCAATTCAAGGAAGTGATTGCCTGAACCTAATGTACCAAGAGCCTTCATCCCACGTTTCTGAGCTCTTTCACCAACATTTCTTTCCATACTTTCCAGTAAGCCATTGGATTCTATTGCCAGCAAATCTTCAGATTCACCCCACCCGATGTCGATTGCGGCTTTCGCCCCCTCTGAAAGAACAGAAGCCATTGTCGTCTCATCTAGTTGAACGCCACCTTTGCTGGTAGCACCAGCAGGGATTTGATTTGCGAGAGCGCCAACTAAGGATTTAGGTTCAATGTCGGAAATTTCCACATCTAGGGAACATAGACGAACTCCACAATTAATGTCGAAACCAACTCCTCCTGGGGATATTGCACCTCCTAATTCACCTGCATTTACATCGGTTGCAACAACTCCTCCAATTGGAAATCCATAGCCAAAATGCCAATCAGCCATTGCCCAAGCATCACCGACGATTCCAGGAATTCCTGCAGTATTGCACAGTTGCTCTGGAGAACGGTCGTCACTATGAGCGTCCATGTGATTTTGATCTGAAATTAATACTGCATCAGTGAGCATAGAACCATGTTTGGAGATGCGCATTCGCCCATCTCCATCACTGTGAAGATGCTCACGCCAAGCAGCGCTCATGACAACTCGTAAAGCACCATTGATTTCAACGCGCCGCAGCAAGATGAACAATTGCTTTCAAGACAACTTGTTCGATGGGTAGTCTGCAGGGAGGGGCAGTGATGGCGTTTGGAGAGACCAATATCCCCTTCTGGGAAGAGTCAGGACACTCATGCAGAGTTTGTTCTGTCACCGGTCTCAGGTTTTGGTCAAGAGACGAAAATCGTACAACTTCTGGCGATACGGTTGAAGACTCATACACGTTTATCGGCAATCCAATAATCAAGGGATTTCCTATGCGTGGAAAAGAATTGAAAGATGCCATGCGTGAGACCTTCCTCGATTACTTTGAACAAAGAGGACATGCTAGAATAGACCCATATCCAGTATTGGCAAGATGGCGAGATGATATTCACTTGACCATTGCCTCAATCGCTGATTTCCAGCCACATGTAACTAGTGGATTGGTGCCTCCGCCTGCAAATCCTCTAGGGATAAGCCAGCCCTGTATTCGATTAACCGATGTTGCTGCAGTAGGCCGTTCTGGCAGGCATTTAACCACCTTCGAAATGATGGCTCATCACGCCTTTAATCGACCAGATGATGGGGATGTGATTTACTGGATTGACCAATGTGTTCGATATTGCGATGATATGTTGGTCAATACATTCGGAATTATACCTGAGGAGATCACTTACATCGAAAATCCGTGGTCCGGCGGGGGAAATGCTGGTCCGGCTCTAGAAGTCATTGTCGGTGGGCTGGAGTTAGCTACTCTAGTATTCATGAATCTAGAGGAGCATGAAGATGGAGACGTTGAAATCAAAGGACTTCGATACAGAGAAATGCCTCTTCAGATTATTGACACAGGATATGGTTTGGAGAGGTTTTGTTGGGCTGCGGCAGGGACATCTACAATTTACGAAGCAATCTATCCTGAGTCAGTCGGTTGGTTGAAACAAATCGCCGGCTTTGATTCGATGGTCGAAGGACTAGGATTGGGAGTCGATACAGATGACTTACTTGCTGAACTATCTCAACTTGCTGGAATTCTCAACATAGATGTTGGAACCGATGTCGATTCATTGTATCAGAGACTTGTTGAAAGATTGGGAGATGGAGGAGTCGAGATATCGGTTTCCGACTTAAAACGCCTCACTGAGCCTCTTTCTTCGATTTATGCGATCCCGGATCATATGCATGCAATTTGCAATATGTTGGGTGATGGCTTAGTACCCAGTAATGCAAAAGCGGGTTATCTCGTTCGAATGATGGCGCGTAGAGTTTGTAGAATGAAGGGGGATTTAGGCATTGATGTCTCCCTACGAGATTTAGCTGCACATCACATCGACACTCATCTCGATATGGATGGATTTGTGCAGAGTAGGGAAGGAATTCTGATCATTCTAGATTTAGAAGAGGCTCGCTACTATGAGATGTTGAGAAAGGGTGAAGCTGCGGTTAGAACTGCACTTAGAGAACTTCCACAAGATGCTCAAAACGCGCCAGACGAGGTTCTATTTCGCTTAGCAGAAGAAAGAGGTCTCAATCCGGAAATGGTAGTTTCCATTGCAAGAAAATTAGGTTGGGAGAATCTCTCTGTTAGAGTGGGCTTCGCAGCAGATATGGCAGCTAGAAATGCAGAGAGAACAAAGGCCGCTGCAAAGGATAAGGAAAAAGGGCAAATTTTCCAATCTAACTCCCCTCCTACTCGACAAGATTACTATTCCGACACAAGTCAAACTGACTTCAGCGCAGTAGTTCTCGATTGTAAGCCACTTACGCAGGCACAAATTGACTCACTAAATCTATCCTCTGAGGTTGTCGAACCACCTACTCATTGTGTGGTTTTGGATCGTACTCTATTCTATCCCGAGGGAGGTGGTCAACTGGGCGACCAGGGAAGTTTAGGAACCGCAAGAGTGGTCGATACTAGAATAGAAAGTGGAGTGATTTATCACTTAACTAATTCCTCCGTCGAAGAAGGAGAAATTACTGGTAAAATCGACTG
>CALEIW010000200.1 GCA_937876055.1 uncultured euryarchaeote | reverse complement strand
CTTTACTATTTTCTTTAGAATCAGTCAAAATTTTTTTTCTATATTGCTCAGTCTATTCATTTGAATCGGAGGAACTAATCACATTACAATATCAATTCCAATCAGGGGGGTAAGGTGAAACTGAAAGTCCCCTACGGGATAATTGAAAGTGAACGATTTCATTCCTCTTCTTTCTTAGTTAATCGACGAAAACCGCTTACAATTTCTTGTTTTTCATCATCTTCCTCTACATTGACTCCAACTTCTGTCAGGTGTTTTTGTACCTGTGAATAAGCACTCTTCCCACGTGCCCCCTTACGCGGTTTAGGCAAACGATTGCGACAGACTAGGTATGTCTCAGATGAGGCATTACGACTAGCCATGGGGGCAAAACGTTGGACGTTAGCGAACCGATCTTTTGCGGCCAAAATCAAACCTTCAATTCCTACTCCCTGGAATATTTTGGTAACAAATGCCCCCCCTGGGGCTAATATCCCCATCGCTACATCCAGAGTCATAGTCGAGAGTTCTAGAGAAATGGCTTGGTCTGTATCATATCTTCCGGTCAATTTTGGTGAGATATCCGACAAGACAACATTTAGTTCTCTCCCATCTAGTAATTCTTCAATTCTATCAATTGTATCTTGTTTTGAAATATCTCCTTGAATAATGCTTGCACCTTCAACAGGGGATGTAGATTTCAAGTCAACACCAATCACTACACCTTCTAGCCCAGTCTCCTCAACAGAAACCTGCGTCCATCCGCCTGGGTGGCATCCTACATCTAGGATAATATCAGATTTTCTGATTAGTTGAAATTTCTCTTGAATTTGCTTGAGTTTGTAGGCAGAACGAGCCCTGTATCCTTTGGACTTGGCTTGTCGACGCCATGGGTCGCGCCGATTCTCTTGGTACCAGCGCTTACTCATATTGACTCGTCAAGCCCATCAGTTATGAATCCGAGGCGCAGATTTAGCAAATCGGGTTTATCTCATAGGCCGATTTCGTCAATCAGTGCCCTAGCGGTATGTCTGATTGCTGCCTCTGATTGCATGGTAGGTTCAAATCCGGTTGAAAATAAATATTCTACATCTAGACTTGTCTTTGGAACATCTCCAGCCCAACCCCGGTCTCCACCTGTGTATTCAATTGAAACTCCCTCTAGACCAGACTCTTCTACAACAATTTCAGCAATCCTTCTGACTGAGCAAGTATCACCAGTACCTAGGTTGTATAGGTTAATTGACTCATCGGTTTCGTCCACGATATGTGCCATTGCTCTGACACAATCTTCCGCAGACATGTAGGATTTTTCTTGTAGTCCATTACCTAATACTTCCAATCTACTAGGGTCATTCTTCAATTTGTGAATAAAGTCGTAAATCACCCCATGAGTTCCTCTTGGGCCAACGATATTTGCAAAACGGTGAATCCAAGATTTTGCCCCGAATGTACCACACCACGCGGTGATTAGTGCCTCGCTTGCTAACTTACTCGCTCCGTAAAGAGAGATTGGCTTGACTGGCCCGTATGTTTCAGGCGTTGGCATTACATTCGCTTCTCCATAAATCGCGCTTGATGAGGAAAATGAAATTCTCTTTACGTCAGAATTTCTCATTGCTTCCAATACATTGTATGTCGCAACAGTACCTTGACGTAGGTCGGTATCTGTAACTTCTGTACCTAAACGAATATCGGGGTTTGCTGCTAAATGATGGACGGTTTCTACGCCTTCCATTGCTGAATTTAATGAATCAAAATCAAGTAGATCTCCTTTGACGATTTCAACCATCCCCGAATCCTTATGATGGGATAGGAAATCTTCTCTACCACTGGAAAAATTGTCAAACACGCGAACTCTTTTGCCTTGTGCGACCAATGTATCGACCAAGTGAGAGCCGATGAATCCGGCGCCTCCTGTGACTAGTTCCATGGTTGCGCCACCTACGCATCTACTTTGAGCCATTCGCCGAATTGTCAACTCAACAATCTATGATAATTTTACTTAATTCTTGCATATTTTGTCAATACCATGCACTAATTTCTCTACGTTCCCTGAGCATCCAGACAGAAATCAGGTATCCAATTAGTGCTAGGTGTGCTACAGTACAAAATGGGCATATGTGTTGAACAACGAAGATCTCGATACCTACTAGAATGAACAAAAATGGAACTCCAGCGAGACCTAGCCACCAAGCATAATTGGTATATTGTTCAGACCACTTAGCTAGTGGGTCCATTCGGATACACAAAATAAAGAAAAATAATGTTGCAAATGCAGTAAATCCAAGCATACCCCAAGATATGCCAAAGAAATTGTTGTATCGAGGGTCCCCTATAACAGAACCACATTGAACAAATCCTTCCGTCGCACAAAATTCCCCGCCAAGCGGATTTCTGACCATGTCATTGTAGATGACCCAAGTCCAAGCCGATCCAAGTAATCCTGTTGTGGCAAAGGCGAGGCTTCCGTCGAGCATTCTATTGGTTCCTTCAATGCCCTTTTTCCCTCTTCCATTGGTTAGAAGAAAACCCGAGCCGAATAATCCTGCGATGAAAAACAATAGTACTGGGTCTGCTTGGACTTGGGT
>CALEIW010000199.1 GCA_937876055.1 uncultured euryarchaeote | reverse complement strand
AGATGGAACAGTGCGAGTTCCTGACGTTCTAGTTCCACATATGGGTGGTCAAACAATTCTCAAACCGCTAAATTGAATTTATGCGCTTGAAGGTTTGGCTTTCTTTACCATCTTCTTTACTATCATTGCGAGTAGAATCACAACCAATAATGCTGCTAAAGGAGCCAATACAATTGCTAGTATTGTAAGTATCAGACTAGCAATATTTTCACCCGTTGATACAACTGGATTACCAACTCCGGCAGTTATCGCAGTTGAAACTCCCCTCGTGACTACTGTCGCACCTTGAACCGCCGCTGATACTCCACCGCCAGTGATTATTGCTAGTGACCACTGGATTACTGGATCTGTATTGCCCTCAAGAACAACTGCAGTCATTCCTGTTCCCGCTACAACAGCGGCTGGACTGGCGATTGAATCCAACAGGTTGTCGACCCATGGAACATAGTATGCTGCAAGTTCGGCTATTGTCGCGACTCCTAGGAGAATTACCGCAACATTAGAATCGAAATATTCCAATGATGAATTTGTCAAATCAACGTCCACAGCATCAGCTCTGACAGCAATAGAAAGTAGGAAAGGTGGTAGGAAAACACGGAATCCAGAGGCTGCCGCAAGGCCTAATCCCATACATAATGCGAGTATGATGTCGAATTCGTTCACGATTATCGCGAGCAAACGGCCACTATTGAATCCAATGCCGGCATAATTCAGTCACCGAGCTCAACTAAAGTCGCTCCCATATCGACTCTATCGCCTTCTGCGAAATTCACTGAAAGTACTTCACCGGCCTTAGGCGCTTGGATTCTGTGCTCCATTTTCATCGCTTCCATAACCAGCAAAGTTTGGCCCTCACGAACTCTTTGTCCAGCTTTCGTATGCACCTCGAGAATAGTTCCAGGCATCGGGGCGGTTAGACCACCTTCGCCTGCGGTAGAATCAGCGCTTCCTGGTTCGTGACCATGAACGACATGGATTCTCCCATTGATGTGAATCCACCAATCATCGCCAACCTTTGCTAAGTGCGCAATATGCGCGGAACCGTCTATGTCGACAAGGAGCCTAGCGCCTTGGGAATCTCGGGTAATGCCAATTTCAGAATGTGGTGCTTCGTGTCCATCCCGAGTCAGTCCCGCGAGACTTAGTGTGCCCTCTGAATCGGACAATTTGGCGGTGTAACGAACACCCGATTCTCCAATACTCCACTCCATCTTTTTTCACCTCAGGGAAATGACCTCGTCAAGGTCCTGAATGGGTCTCCGGTGTGCCCTGTATGTTCATCGACAAACGATTCAGATGACCCTGAGCCTGCACGGTCAAGTCCGAATCGACTTGCTGCTGCGGCAATTGCTACAAGCGTAGCAGGATCTGGGTCTGGCTCAGCGAAATCAGAAATATCTCTTGAATCCAAATAATCAGTAGTAATTCCACCAGAAATAAAATCCGGATGGGTAGTCATTTGACGAAGGAATCCAATGTTTGTTATTACTCCAAGAGCCCTTAGGTCGGAGAGTGCATTATCTAAGCGTCTTGCAGCTGCAGTTCTTGTTGGGGCGTGAACGATTAATTTGGCTAACATCGGGTCGAAGTCGACGGTCACAGCATCTCCTTCTCGAACTCCAGTGTCGACCCTAATTCCAGGGCCTGCTGGTGCACGCCACATCGCTAGTTCACCAATTGCTGGCAGGAATCCTTTGCTGGGATCTTCTGCATAGATTCGGGCTTCCATAGAATGACCAGTGATTCCTATATCGGATTGAGACAATCCAAGTGGTAATCCTGCTGCAACTTCAAATTGCTTCTGTACGATATCTATTCCAGTAATCATCTCGGTCACCGGATGCTCTACTTGTAGACGGGTATTCATTTCTAAGAAGAAGAATTCTCCTCGGTCAGAAAGTAGGAACTCTACTGTTCCTGCTCCTTCGTAATCAACCGCCTTTGCCGCCTGAACAGCCGCTTCACCCATCGCTTCTCTAATTATCGGAGTAACTGCTGGACTCGGTGCCTCTTCGATGACTTTCTGATGTCGGCGTTGTAGTGAACAATCCCTTTCGTTCAAGTGAATACAATTCCCTTGACTATCTGCTAGGACTTGTATTTCGACGTGACGGGCACCTTTCAGAAGTCTCTCGACATATACTGTGCCGTCGCCGAATGCTGCGGTCGCTTCTCTAGCCGCAGCTTCGTATTCTGTTCGCAGCATCTTCGGTTCGTGCACGGCACGCATTCCCTTACCTCCGCCACCTGCGCTTGCTTTCAGTAAGAGAGGATAACCGACGCGTGCCGCTGCAGACGCTAGAACGCCTAGATGATCAGAATCACCTCCAATGGAAATTTCTTCACCAGGGATTACCGGAACTCCTGATTCTATCATACAGCGGCGAGCAGAAATCTTGTCACCCATTGTGTCGATAGCATCGGCTGGCGGTCCAATCCAAATTAGACCTGCAGCCTTGACCGCATTTGCAAAATCGGCCCGCTCAGAAAGGAATCCAAAACCTGGATGAATCGCTTGAGCACCCGTGGAGCGGGCGGCCTCGATAATGGCATCTCCATTGAGGTAAGTATCCGCTAGAGTAGTACCTGGAAGATGCACAGCCTGATCTGCATTTTCGACGTGTAGAGAGCCTGCATCAGGGTCGGAATAAACTGCAACCCCACGAAGTCCAGATTCTTTGGCAGCCCGTAAAACCCTGACTGCAATCTCTCCTCTATTAGCAACCAAGACCGTATCGAATGGGCGAGGAGCCGAGGTCATCCAATCTGGAATCATTATGCCAACTCACTCTTCTGGTACCCAATCCGGCTTTCTTCTCTCAAGGAAGGAGGAGAGGCCTTCTTGACCTTCCCTAGAACCGCGCATTTGGCTTGTCTTGTCAAGTGTCCAAAGTCGTAACTCATCATCTCCTGCATTCCAAGTATCGAAGGTCATGGCCAGCTTCTTAGATTCAGCGACCGCCATTGGACCGGTAGTCATCACATCTGCAACTACTCGTCCGATAGCCTCATCGAAGTCTAGAGGTGAATCAACTACTTGGTTTAGCCAACCAATTCGTAGGCCCTCTTCCGAGCCAACTCTACTAGCCAGCATCGAAAGTCTACGGAATTCGGCACTGCCTAACTTACGATACACATAGGGTCCAATTACTGCTGGAAGAATACCTAGTTTGGCTTCGGAAAGAGCGATTCTTGTACGTGGTTCACCAATTGCATGGTCGACGCAGGCTACGAGTCCTGCCCCTCCTCCAAGGGCTACACCCTGCACCGCACCAACGGTAAAGCAAGGATGAGACCATAGTGAATAGAATAGGCGATCAAGCCTTTCTGAATCTGCTCTATTTTCTTCTGGTGTTGCCGCGCCGGCATCTCGCATCATATTGATATCCGCGCCGGCGCAGAAGTGCTTTCCATCTCCACGAAGAACAATTACGCGCAGATATTCAGCGCCTTCAGAATCGTGCAGAGATTGAGTCGCTCCAACGGATCTCTGCGCTGTCCAACTTAGCGCTTCGACCATTTCTGAAATCAATTGTACGTTTAGGGCGTTAAACACGTCTGAGCGACGTAGTGTGAGCATTGCAATGGCACCATCTATCTCGAGGCTAGAAAGTTCGGCTAGGGGTTTTGCGTCACTCATTTTCGTGCCTTGCATAATTTCACATCCTGAATACGCCATATCCGTTGTCTGGGAATGGGGCGTTAAGGCTCGCCGATATTGCTAGCCCTAAGACATCCCTAGTGTCACGTGGGTCGATTACACCATCGTCCCAAAGCCGGGCGGTTGAGTAGTAAGGCGAGCCTTCAGTCTCATATTTCTCTAGAATTGGTCGACGGAACTCTTCCAATTCTTCGCCCGACATCGGAGACAATCCTTCTCGGGCTCGTTGATCTTGTTTGAC
>CALEIW010000198.1 GCA_937876055.1 uncultured euryarchaeote | reverse complement strand
GAATTAGAAGAATCTACTCAAGAGTTCGAAGACGCAGAACTAAAGTCCGAGGAAGAAACTTCCAAAATAGATGATTTTGAATTAGAGGAAGAAGATGAACCGGATGACCTTTGGGATGATGATGAAGACGAAGAAGAGGATTCATGGAACGATGAATTCGAAGCACCTGAAGAAATTTGGAATACTCCAGAGGAGCCTGAACCACTAGAGATTGAAGAGGAAAGATTGCATCAAGCAGAACAAATCCCTGAACCCGAGCCAACTGTGCCTGAACCTAGTGAAGTATACCATAGAGCAGATGATGAGTCTGGATTCTACTTCGTTGAGGAAGGAACTGAGCCACCTGAATTGCCCGAATCTAGGAAGCCTAAGGGAAATTTTGGACGCTTACTTGGTCGCACACTACAAGCCAATGATAGGATGCCAACAACGCCCGATGACACCCCCATTCAAGTCGCTGAACCACACAAGAGTTTGGTGCCAAAGACTCCGGTAAGAGAAATGCCTCCAGCAAGTGTTGAGGAAGAACAATCCGCTGCAAGAATCGATACTTCTGTAGAGTCAGGCGCCGAAGAGTCGGTATTCAATGACGATCAATCAGTTTGGATAGTCGATAAAGATTCCAAATCTACCTTGCCAGGTGATCCTAGAGTATTCGAACCAATTGCACCAGAACCAGAGCCAATTGTAGAAGAAATTGAAACGGAATGGTTCGTAGACGATGGACCAGCGGAAGAAGCCCCTGAACCAATTCCTGAACCTGTTTTTGAGCCCGAACCACCTCAAGTTAGTATCCCTGCCATTCCTGTAACTCCTCCACCTCCTCCAGTACAAACTCCACCACCAGTCCCAACCCCACCCCCTACTCCTGTGCAAGTACCAGTACAAGTTCCGGTTTCATTAGGTCCAACATGGGAACCAGATCTACCATTCAACCCAATTGTCTTGCAAACACTAACCGAGGCCGAGCGAATGATAGTCGAGGCCTCGTCAATGCGCGAAGTATCTCCTTCCGATGACGAATTACAAGCTCGCTTGGAAGTCGGACGCTCTCGTCTCTCACAGATTTACAATGGAATGCGACGCAAGGGTCTTCTATCGGTAAGGAAGCAAGGCAGAACTCGATACTTCAAACTCAGCGAGGCTGCAAATCAGCACTTGCGTGGAGCGCCACAGGAGGTAGCATGATGTCAGATGAAGGTTCGATTGTAACGAAGGAAAAAGTCGAGAAATATCTCGCATTAACT
>CALEIW010000197.1 GCA_937876055.1 uncultured euryarchaeote | reverse complement strand
TTCAGGTATCGGAGAGGATTCTGGTGCAATTCTTAGCCTGATATTTTTTTGCGGGGTACCATTGTATTTTCTCGGCTCATTCGTTTTCATGCTGATGAAATACAGAAGTCCTTTCCTAGTTGGTTTTGCAATTCCGCTTGCAATTATTATTCCAATTTCGATAATGTCGTACTACAATGAAGTTGAGAATGGCTGCATCTCTTTTGGATTCCCGGGGTCTTCTGGATGTCCTCCAGACCCTCCTGGCTATCGTACCCCTACAACTTTGTTTTTCTTGAGTAATTTTGGACTTTTGATTTACGGGAGTTTTCAGTATGGAACAAATCCCGTTCGTACACTTGGAATGGCTTATGGAGCAATTGCTGGGGTAGTGATTTTCTTTATCGCAACAATATCTGGACTCTGGGGATGATTACTGATTTCTCGGTCATTGCCACGAACCGATTAAGGAGGGGGGCATTAGTTGGACATTGTGACTCGGGTCAGTGTTGGCAAGGTTGGTGTGTTCAAAGGGGCGGTTAGTCTTGCTTTGCAAGATGGTTTCCTAACCAATGGAGAGAAGCGCATGTTGGTCAAATTGTCCCATACACTTCGACTGGATGAGGATGAGCCAAAGGCGGTCTATGACGCAGTAATTTCGGGCACGGAGATAGGTCAAGGCGAAGTTTTGGCTCTAGAGGAAACTCGTCGGATTTACGAACAGATGTTGGAGGCTTTCCTGCTGCACACCGATCGCTCTGAAGGAGAGGTGATTCTCGTTGCTTACCTACGACATGCATTCGGTATCGATGATTCAGAACATCGTGCGATTGCAAGAAGTTTGGACAGGAATCTGGAGCAAGTAGTGCATCGCACGGTCACAGAAGATATCAGAATGAGATTAGATGATTCAATGGAAAGAATTAGTTCCATCTTCGACGAGTTTAGAGTCAAGAATTGAGGGCGCGGTATGGCCAAAGACCCTCTTGACGAATACTTCGATTCAACCTCTCGTCGAGTTCATTCTTCGCCGCGTAAGTTGGCTAAAGTTGTACGAGCGGCATATCCAATCGGAGTTCCTGCTCTAATCATGAAATCCAGCACGGATCGTTTCGGAGAGGCGGCAGGTTACTCATTCCATCTTGGAACTCCTGACGAGAATCTCAGAAGGATTGCCTCTTGGTTGCTAACCAATGCTGGAGGTGAGCAGAAGGTTCTGGTGAAGTTGATTCGTCGTCTATGGAAAAGACATGGTAGAGAAGACATCGCACTTTCGGCACTACTTTTGGCAAATCTTGACCACAAAAGTCTGGGAACCGATTCATGGACAATACTGGCTGCAAATATTTCTCGAAAAGAGCCTGCTGAGGCTCTATTATTGACTATTGAAGAAGTTCTAAGAGCGGGTAAATCTATTCCTTCTGATGAACAATTACTGGCTTGGTGCAAGGGTCGAACAATCGATGGCCATCTGGCTGTGTTGGTAATCCATGCCGCAACTATGAGAGGTGAGCGAATGAGTTCGGAAGTTGCTGAGGCCATTCAATTGGTATCCGTTCCTCCGGGCGACTCGCTACTAGGTCGAATCAAGGCCCGTATCGTAACAGGTTGAGCCAAGTTCAAGCGCTTCTGGGTCTCCCGCTGTCTATGAGCGAGCGATTGCTACCATCCGATGACCCTGTTGCAGAGCAGGTTCTGGAATGGACAATTCAACGCGACTCGGCAGATATTCGACAATTGATGCAATGGGTCGAGAGGAGCGATGGAAGAAAGGAGAGGTTGACTCTCTTGGCTCGTGCTGCTGAGCTTATGGAAGAGATTCGTTACGCTATGCAGAGACTCGACGATTTACGGTGAATGTATGAGATCTCTACTTCTCGCCGGTGGTCGAAGCAGCCGAATGGGGCGAGATAAGGCTCTGATTGAGGTCGGTGGAGTCGCCTGTATCGCAAGGGTCGCTTCGGCTTTGGCGGCAGCAGGCTGTGAGCCGATTCGAATCGCTGTTGCTCAGCCAGAAGATGTAGAGAGATATGGCGCGGTCAT
>CALEIW010000196.1 GCA_937876055.1 uncultured euryarchaeote | reverse complement strand
CGTGGGCTTCATGATGCCTTGAGAGCCACTAGTATAGCACTCGCAGAAGGCCAACTGCTAGCCGGCGGGGGCGCGACTCATGCAAGAATTGCAAATGCCGTTAGGAAGGCAAGCGAGTCGGAACCCGGACGCGCTCGATTAGCAATGGATGCCTTTGCACGGGCTATGGAGACGGTACCAGCAACACTAGCTGACAACTCAGGAAAGGACTCCCTCGATGCAGTTCTAGAGATGCGTGCAGCAGCACGTGAAGATTCTGATACACCACAGGGAGTTAGGGCCGATGGAGAAGTAGGAGATGTCTCAGGCGTTTGGCACCCAAGGGCTGTTATCGAGGACGGTTTGGAATCTTCAGTCGAGACAGCCATGAGTATGCTAAGGATTGACCAAGTCATCTCGGCAAGAGGCGACTAAGCATAATCCGGTGCGGACCATTCAAACGGAGTCGCACCGGCGCCCAGTTATGTCTGATGAAGGACAGCGGTCCCCGCTGCTAATCCTATTCCTTGTCGTATTAATCGACATGATTGGATTCACTCTTGTAATTCCATTCTTGACATATTTTGTCCAAGACTTAGCCGAGGCAGACGGCTTCGTAGATATCGCATCAAGAGATTGGTGGGTTGGAATTGTTCTGGCATCTTACACATTGGGTCAATTCCTATTCACTCCATTACTAGGTGCACTATCAGACCGGGTTGGTCGTAGACCAATTTTGATGTTCGGATTGGTTAGCAATACTATTTTCTTGATTTCTTTTGGACTTGCATCCGCCCTTTGGATGGCAATTGCAGTACGCTTCTTGGCTGGAGCGGGGAACGGAAACATCGCTGTAACCCGAGCCTACATCGGTGATATCAGCACTAGAGAACAGTTGCCTGGTAGAATGGGAATGATTGGGGCATCATTTGGTTTAGGTTTCATGATTGGACCGTTCTTGGGTGGGGTACTAACCGATCCAGCAAACGCATTTGGCGGACCATTTGACACAGAATGGTGGGCCGCGCACCCTTACTTTCTGCCATGTCTAATAGCGGGATTATTGTCAGCAATTTCATTCCTTTTGGCAATCCGAATGCTTCCTGAAAGCCTTCCACCAGAAAAGAGAGGAGAAAAATCCGAAGAAGAAAAGGGGCTGAAAGTAGTTCTTCGAAATTTAGTCAGCGTTCGTGACCTATCTCCAAATGTGAGAAGGCTGGTTTTGGTCAATGCGACCTTCCTACTTGCTTTCACAATGATGCATGCTACATTCATCCTATTCACAGCCATGCCGATTGAGGATGGTGGACTAGGATATGATGAGAGGATGAATGGATACATCTTCGCCTATGTTGGGCTGATGGGTGTAATTGTCCAAGGGGGGTTAATTCGCCCCCTTAGCAAAAGGTTCGATGTTCGCCAATTGATGATAGTTGGCATTATACTGACTTCAATTGGACTCGGTTCGATACCGTACCCCAGCCCCACGCCGTTGACCATCCTGTTCGTGAC
>CALEIW010000195.1 GCA_937876055.1 uncultured euryarchaeote | reverse complement strand
ATCAGGAGTTATTGGCTCATCAATTGGAGTAGGGGCCGAATTAGGTGAAGATGTGACAATTATGGATTCTGTTGTTATGGATGGTGCTCAAATCGGCTCAGGAGTGAAATTGACTAGATGTATAGTAGGCGAGGGGGCTAGCATTTCAGCCGAAACCGAGTTGAGCGACGCTGTAATTGGTCATGGTTCGGCTATCTGAGCCGAATCTAATCCGTCAGCGTCAAAGAGTGTATTCATCTCGCCGGAGCGTGACTCAACCACTCGTCGTTGTCAATCTGAAGACATACGAGACCGCACATGGCGCTAGTGCAGAAGCCTTAGCCAGAGCAATTGCGAGCGTTGAGACAAATGCTCGGATGGTGGTTGCAGTGTCTGCTTTTGACCTTAGTTCAGTTGTTGCTGCAGCACCGAATTTAGAGGTCTGGTGTCAACATCTAGACCCAGTCGGATTCGGCTCATTTACTGGTTGGTTACATCCTGCAACCGCTGTTGAAAGAGGCGCTACTGGAACACTAATCAATCACGCAGAGCACAAAGTGGAAATCGAGCATGTAGCCATGTTACTCGACCAAGTCCCTGAAGGATTCACTGTATGCGCCTGTGCAGCGGATATCGAAGAGGCTCGTGCATTGACTGCATTAGGCCCGGATTTTGTTGCGGTCGAACCACCGGAATTGATTGGTGGAGATATTTCTGTAACAACAGCAGATCCCTCGATAGTTAGTGGAACAGCCTCTGCAGTAAAGGAAATTTCCGAGCAGGTCGGAATCCTGTGTGGTGCTGGAGTAAAAAACGGAGCTGATGTTGCAGCAGCGATTAAACTTGGAACAACGGGAGTTCTACTTGCTAGTGGTGTCACGAAAGCACAAGATCCGGAATCTGTAGTCGCAGACCTTGTTTCTTCTCTGTGAAGAGTTCATTGACGGGCTTGCTTTCGAGCAGCCTTTCGCCTTCGTAGCTTCTTCTTTCGCCACTTCCAGCGCTGGTTCCCAGCCTTCTTCCACGCACGGGAACCTCGCTTCATGCGTCGCGCCGACCTGC
>CALEIW010000194.1 GCA_937876055.1 uncultured euryarchaeote | reverse complement strand
CTTGTCGGTGACATCGACTAAAGTCACAGTAACTTGAGCAGGGTCTCCCCACTGACCAACATTAGGGTCAGCATTTCCAGCATCGACTAATTGGTTCTGGACAATGATGTATTCTCGGCCATTGTATTCTAGATATTTCACATCCAGAACTTGGGTATTTGGATCGATGTACACGCCTGTCACAGTAGTATTTGCCGGATTTGTAACATCGACAATATGCATTTCAGACCACCCGGCAAGATAGGCATAGGTTCTACCGTCGGGGGAATCGGCAACCTGCACTTCGGCATTACCAGGTGCGGTTAGTGGGTTGAACGAAACAGGTTGGATATTGTCTGTATAGAATACGTGTTGACTCGCGTTTCTATGATCATGATTCTCGTCGTATTGAACCAACGGATCAATCATTGAAGACGGACCATCTGAGGTCAAAGATTCTCCATCTTCGAGCATCATTATCGCCACTCCTCCAATTAGAAGAGTAACCGCTAATCCACCTGCGATAAGCAGCCGCTCGGTGTCCATCATTCGCCCGAAGGCCCGAGTCATGTTGAAGTCTTTGCCACAGTACGGAGAGTCGTGAAGCGTACTGGCTGGTTGCTTGTTGTGGTTACATTGAGCCTACTAGTATGCTCTTCTGTGACTGCTCATGACCAAAAGGAGTACACAGTAATCCTTGGCTCGGAAGGCGCCACTCCTTCATCGATTGATGCTGGCATACTTGTCGAAACCGATTCAATTTTCTTTCGCAATCATGATTCTAGAGAAAATGCCACTCACAGAATTCTAATCGATGCTGACTCCGATGGTTCATTCGATTCTATAGATGATATCTACACTGATTGGATGTATACTTCATGTGAATTAAATGAGACAGGCCATAAGGTCGACGAGAGTTGTAACACCTCTGCAACCGTTCTTTTAGCTCCTGAAAATGGCTTACTCCCTGGAAACATATCAATGATTCATCAGGTCAAGTATTACGAACAAGTAACAAATACTCCATTTTATGCTGTATTCTCTATTGACGACCACAGTCAACAAAACTCAGTTGGTCCACAAGGGCCGCACACCCATACTGAAACACAGGACTCAGAATCTCTTCTGAGAGGCGTTGTAGTGATTACAGCCGGAGTTTCCATCTTACTTGCCTCGCTATTGATTTCTCCTCGAAGCGACGACTGAGGCTTACTTTCTAACGGTCGAACTCAAGAACCCCTGCTTGGTCGGCAGGCTCACGGGGCGCTTAGCTCAGCTTGGAAGAGCACCTGGTTTGCAACCAGGGGGCCGGGGGTTCAAATCCCCCAGCGTCCACCATCAAGCTTCAATCGGAGGCGCAAGCTGCTTGAGGATCTTTAGCAATCCACGAAGAGTCACTTCACTGATTCCCGATACCTTGCAGACTTCACTTTGGGTTCTTGGTGAAGTGCTCTCTTGCGAGACGCGATAGAGAATTACTCCAGCAATACCAGAAGGCTTCTTTCCTTGCCAAGATAGGTCTTCTCCGACCTTCTTCCACATGTCTCGAGCCGCCCCTAAAACAGGTGGGGGAAGCTGTAGGTCAGAATGGAACTTTTCGAAGTATTCTTCCGGCCCTGTAATATGATGTGTGCCGAGGTTTCTGGCAACCAAGCGAATGGTCCTCTTCAGCTCTTTTCCCTCTACTTCGGTTCTCATATCGAATGCTTCCGCTATCTCTTCGATTTTACGAGGAATTCTTGCTTCACGGGCAGCAATATAGACACAAGCAGCAGACACTCCACGAATACTTCGGCCAGTTACCAAGCCACGTTCTACAGAGTGACGGTAAAGCGAAGCCGCTTGCTGTTCAATCTGAGGTGGCAAGTCTCCACGATCACGTATGAACTGCATTGCAGTCGTTAGGTTGCGCGCACGCGAATCTCTTGTCTTACTTCTCTGGTCAATACGCTGACGCCTTCGCCAGTCCCGAGCCGCCTTTCCAGTCATTCCATGGCGCTTTGCAGCACCTGAAGTCAAGTCAATACGACTTATTTCGGTAGAGAGTCCTTTGTCAGAGATCGTCAGAGTTGTCGGTGCCCCGACTCTACTGCGATCAGCCGCATCGGAGTGATTTACCCATTCTGCCCCGGGGTCAATCATATTCTGAGCTGCAACAAATCCACAAACAGCACAACTGGTTTCACCACGTACTACATCCGTGTCCCACTCGTCACTTCCACAAACTTCGCAGGCACCTGATACAATCTCGGTATTCCTAGCCTGTGAGGGCCGCACTCCACTTACAAATGGCTTCTTTCTCTTTGTGTTTCTCATAGTACTCTTCTCCTTGGCTTGTCGGCTCTTAGTGCTTCGTTCACTCATGTTAACTCTTGGTTGTATAGTGCCGCCCATCAGATATAAAACTTTGTCCTATTTGTTTGGTCAAAATTTGCAGAATAAGAGCCAATACTCTCTAATTTGCCAATAGAGAGATTATTGCACCTATCGCTTCCGCAAAGGTTCGTGTCAGATAGTCCACCCGTGCGTACTGCGTTGTATGCTTGCCATCTAGAATCAGAAGCAAAGATGGTTGATTTCCATGGGTTTGAATTGCCAATATGGTATAGCTCAATCCAAGAGGAACATCTAGCTTGTAGATCTTCAGCAGGAATGTTCGATGTTTCACACATGGGCTTCTTCTCCTTCCGAGGCGACAAAGTTAGACAATGGCTCGAGAGTATATCAACTCAGAGAGTTTCTTCCTTTGCTCCGGGCCGTTGCGGTTACACACATTTTCTTGACCATGAGGGCCAAATTATCGATGACATGATTTTTGCGATAAAATCAGATGATTGTGTATTGGGGGTGCCAAATGCCTCCATGGTTCCAACCATGTGGAATTGGTTTAGTGAATTATTACCTGATGATGGCTCGGTAACTGTAGAGAATCTTTCAGATGAGACAAGTATCATTGCTCTACAAGGGCCGAATTCCGGAGAAATTCTCACCGCTGCATTGGGTGGAGAAAATAGCATTGGGCGCTTCAAGTGTCAAGAAATAGCGCCCAATGAAGCGGGTATAACCGGTTGGATTCAGGGCACGGGCTACACTGGTGAGAGTGGTGCTGAAATTTTTATTCCAAACGAACAGGCAGGCTTACTTTGGAATCTGCTTTTGGAGTCTGGTAAGCATCACGGTTTGGTTCCGGTTGGTTTGGGTGCTAGAGACACACTTAGGCTTGAGAAAGGCTACCTATTATCCGGTCAAGACTTCCTATGGCCGGGTTTAGGAATTCAGCCTGATGAATCATTACCCTCAAATTTCCTTGCCCGCGATACAGCAGAGACAGCGGTTCCATTTGGCCTAGATATGGAACACGATTTTGTTGGCCGTAGTCGCGTTCTTTCTTCACTAGAGTCGGGTGTAAAGTGGCATGGAATTCGATGTCTTGACAGAGGCCCTGCGCCTCGATTAGGTCACGCTGTCAAATCTTCTGATGACGACGATTCAGAAATAATCGGATACGTAACTAGTGGCTGCCCTTCCCCTTCTCTATCGAGGACAGGAATAGCCATGGCCTACCTCGACAATGTCGAAATTGGCACTGAGGTTTGGATTCAGGCCAGTCCAAGAAGGCGAGTAAGGGCAGAAGTAGTACGCCCTCCTTTCGTTTAATTCTGTAGATAATTCTCCGTGAGAATTTACCTCTGCGCCGGCGTAATACTCATGACCATTGTTGGCCAGCGAATAATTAGGTGAGCATATGAGTGCAAGATTTGAGGCGGTCGCACTTAAGAAACTGCAAGAGATTATCCAGGAAAAAGGGATTAGTGCTGAGGCAATATTTGCCAAATTCGATATCAACAATGACGGAAGTTTAGACCCCGATGAATTCAGGCGAGCTATAGCATCAATAACAGGCCAAAATGCCCCGGATGCAATAATTAGAGCAGTTTTCTCAGCTCTTGATAGCGACGGTGACAACACTCTAGATCTCGCTGAACTTCTAGCCTTGGCAGGAGGCGGACAAGCCGGAGGAATCACTGGAGATATCAATGAAATTACTATTCAAGGGCACACCATTCCAGAATACAACGGCGGTTATCTTCGCGGAGAAGACATTAACGGGCAACCAAGTTTTTCAAAGCCCTCAGGCCATACTCTTTACTTCTACAATATGTCAGCTGGAGGCGCTAAGTCTTGGAGCTTGCATAAACGTCGAACAGATGGTAGTAAAGATCACTATGATGGTGGATGGACTAGACCTCCCTCCGCTGGAGGTCTTCCCTTAGGCACGAGAAGGTGGGTGGGCGTTGGTATGCTCACGATTACTGCAGTTGGCGATCGGTTAACTCCAACTGCCCAAGAAGCAGAAAATGAAGAAACAACAGATATCAGAATTGAAATCCAAAAAGCAAGATACAAGTCAAACGAATCAATCTCGGTTAACTTCACCGGACCTACATTAGGTTCTGATTCATGGTTGGGTGTTGTGCCTGCTAAAATAAAGCATGGAGATTCAACAGTAAATAGATACAACCGAGTTTCGTATTTTGATATGGCGGGGCAATCTATTGGAACTCACATATTCGAAAATCCAGGAGAGGGAGATTGGACAATCAGAATGAATGAGGGTTCCGGAGATGAATTGGCTTATGTTGAGTTCAGCGTTGATTTGGCTGAAGAGGAAGAAATCACTCCAATTCCAGTCGAGCCTCATGAATCTAATTTAAAATCTACTTCCGATGAGGGGTTATACTCTGTAGATAAGATGATGACAGATCTTGGCCCTAACTTTACCAACGACCTTGAAAATTTACTTTCAAATCCTAATCAGAGCATAGATGAGGTTAGAGCAGCAGCGGATGAAATGGCTGAAGAAAAGATACGTGAATTACCGTTCCTTTTCCAATCTCCGGCTAGGAGAATGTGGTCAAGTAATGCGGATTCAATCTTGGCAACTTTGGTCCAGAATCTTCCTCCAGCGGAGGATTTGGCCAAGGCCGCCGCTGTGGCTGGTGCAGTAGGTGTAGGAGCCGCAACAGTAGCAGCCCAGGCTGGCCTAGACGCCCAAACTCCAGAAGAGGCAATCGTAGATGCGGCAGTCAATACCGTTGTTGACCATGCTGCCGAAGTAGTGCTAGATACAGTTTCTCCAACATATGAGACCACAGCCGATACAACCCCTGAGGTTGCTGTTGAAGAAACTCCTGAACCAGAAGAACCAGAGGTTACTACCGAACCGACCGGTCTAGACTTAGTTGCAATTTCTACAGCATTGAATGAATCACGCTTCCTAAACGATCAAGTTGAAATTATCGAGGCGGCAATGGGACAAATCGCTCAAGCATCGGTACGCGTAGACAAAATTGAGAGAACCTTCTCGATTGGTATTGATGATGAATATCGAGGGGGCCAGACAATAATTGGAACTATAGATGGAGTTGGAGAAGTTGAGATACACCTCAAGGTGTCAGCCGACATTTCATCCTTCAGACCAAATCATAATTCTGACTTATCTCTAACACTCCATAAGTGGAATGGAATTAGAAAGAGACTCGAATTGTACGCTCAATGACCGGCGAATTCGAAAGCTTCCTGTAGCATTTCTTCAAGACTGATTTCTGGCGAGAAACCAAATCTCATTTCTAGGTCTCTAGCGTCTACTATTCCGAATACTTCTTGTGAATCATCCTGTCCATATTCAGATTCGCATCCAGTCTTTTGATTGTAAATCGCAGCAAGGTCAGCCATGCTGATTGCCTTGCCAGAACCAACGGAGATGCTCTCGCGAGTAGGTGGCGGGTTCTCCAATACAGCTCCGATTATCGTCACAAGATCTTGGACGTGAACAAAATCCTTGACATCAGAGCCATCTCCTGGGATGTTTATCCAACCCATCATACATTCCATTGCCCATTGATGTAGTAATCCATTGGCTTCTGAACCATCGAGAAGAACTCCTTGTACGTTTGAAGCGCGTATGATGCTGACAGGCCTCTCGGCTTGCGCTCGCTCAAGCGCCATCTCTTCCATCCATAATTGCCCTTCAGCAGCAGTATCTCTTGGAGCGAGTGTAGAATCGTAACCATAGTATGGCTCATCAGGCTCCCACTGGGGGTGTACTCTGAGGGTTCCAACAATGATTAGATGTAATTCTCCATGCCGGTCGACCGCATCTAAAATTGGCCTTGATTGCTCCCGCATTCGAAGTAATGTTTCTCGGTCGTCTCTGCCGAAAGTAGAGTCTAATGGTTTGGAATTAATGTGAACAATTGCATTACATGATGTTAGCAGTGCATCCAGCGTCATTTGGTCTTCCATAGCCTCAGGTAGAATCTCTACAGCCGAGTCTCCAAGCATATCCAATATATACGGAGCAACGAACCTATCGGGCGCGCTAACAGCGACCTTCATTGTATCACCGATGCTTGACTTTCTTCCATAACCTAAGAGTGTGTCGGTAAGTAGTGTTTGAATTGTTGAACGAACCATTGAAGCACCACCCGCAATTCAGCAGGACCGCCCAAGGGCTAGAGGTGCGTGTGGATGGACCAATTACCAAATCTAGGTAGAGAGCAAGAGATGCTTGATTCTATGGGGCTAAAGTCGATTGATGATCTATTTTCAGACATACCAGAAGGCGTCCGTAGAGTTGATCGATTACCTCTGCGGGAACCCCAATCCGAAGAGGAAATTTGGGCAGATGCACAACATTTACTCGGAGCCAATATAGATCTTGATTCCAGACCATCCTTCCTTTCTGCTGGTCTGGCTCGAAACTTTGTTCCAACTATGGTGCCTATGCTCGCAACTCGTGGAGAGTTCCTGACCTCCTACACACCTTACCAGCCAGAGGTCAGCCAAGGAATGCTACAGGCTATGTGGGAATTCCAGACAATGGTGTCAGAATTAGTCGGGTTGCCTGTATCAAACGTATCGATGTATGATGCTAGCACAGCCGCGGCAGAAGCCATTACTTGTGCGGTTCGAGTAAAAGGCCGCAAAGCCACTCAGAAAGGAGTAGTCTACGTCTCACAATTTGTACCCCCTCATCGATTGTCTGTAATCGAGAATTACACCCAAGGAGTAGGAATAGAATTGCGTACTTTAGAACACGATTCAAATGGTAGAGTAAACCTAGAAGCCGCATCTTCGGCAGAAGGGGCTTGTGCGGTTTATGTCGAACAACCTAATGCCTTTGGGGAACTCGATGAAGGTATTACTCGCTTGAAGGAAATCATCGGAGAAAACACAGCTCTAATCGTCGGGGTTGACGCTGTATCTCTTGGGATAGTGGAAGCCCCCGGAAATTACGGTGCTGATATCGTAGTAGGAGAAGGTCAACCATTTGGAATAGGGCCGACTGCTGGTGGACCAATCTACGGCCTATTTGCTTGCAAGAAGGACTACCTTAGGCTGATGCCTGGAAGAATTGTTGGTAAAACCCTCGACGAAGATGGTAAGGATGCTTTCACTTTGACACTATCAACTCGCGAGCAACATATTCGTCGACACAGAGCAACTTCCAATATTTGTTCCAATGAAACTCTAATCGCTTTAATGGGAGCAATGCACATGGCACTTCTCGGACCAGAAGGTTTGGAGAGACTAGCCCTTCGTGTTGCCGCTACAACCGAAATAGCAAAGCAAGCCATATGCGGGATTAATGGAGTCGAGTTAGTCGACCCTGATACTCCTAATTTCCGAGAGTTTGCTGTCAAGTTACCAAGTGATGCAAGCGATGCAGTCACTCACATGGATGCGGCTGGAGTTCTTGGCGGATTCCCTATGGGTGAATGGTGGGATTCAATGTCATCCTGCTTGTTAATCGGCTGTGATGAAAGAACTACAAAATCGGATATCGATGCACTCGTTTCTGCTCTTTCCGCTTGGGTCGAGGAGGTGTCTGCATGAGTGATATCTTCGAGTTTAACGGAGCAAAGGGCTCTGGCTGGTCTCAACCAGAACCAATGAAGGAGGATGCAATAAACACTGTACCGACTTCTTTACGTCGCTCTAATCTTCCTCGATGGCCTCGAGCCAGTGAGCCGGAATTAGTCCGCCATTACACATTATTGTCACAACGTAATTTTGGAATTGATACAGGATTTTATCCACTAGGGTCCTGTACTATGAAGCACAATCCAAGAATCAATGAAAGGGTTGTACAACTACCCGGAATTGATAGGATACATCCATTACAACCTGAGCATCAAATTCAAGGTTTACTTTCCATCTACTATGAGATGCAGGAAATGTTGGCGATTTGTGCTGGAATGGATGAAGTAACCCTGCAACCAGTAGCTGGAGCACAAGGAGAGTTCACTGCAATTCGATGTATTCAGGAATACCATCGCCGAAATGGCGACGTCCAACGAGACAAGGTGATTGTACCCGATTCAGCTCATGGAACAAACCCTGCATCTGCCGCAATGTGTGGTTACGAAATTGTAGAAATTCCAAGCGGTGAAGACGGACGTCTAGATCTCGATGCCCTTAGAGCCGCGGTTGGAGATGACACAGCGGCGATGATGATTACCAATCCAAGCACGCTTGGAATCTTTGAGCCTGAAATAGCGGAAGCGGCAGAAATCGTTCACGCCGCGGGCGGTCAAATGTACTATGATGGAGCCAACTTCAATGCAATTCTAGGCAAAACAGACCCAGGTAGAATGGGATTCGATGCAGTGCACTATAATCTTCACAAGACCTTCAGTCAGCCACATGGTGGCGGAGGTCCAGGAAGTGGCCCAATCGGAGTAAAGGCACATCTAGCCGACTTCCTTCCATCTCCAATTGCTGACAGAGAAGAGGCTGCAGACGGTGGTGCTACAGGAGATGGTTATCGCTACTTTTGGCGAACCCCGACCGATTCTATCGGCAAGGTACAGCAGTGGCATGGAAATGCCGGGGCAGTTGTTCGAGCATGGGCATACTATCGCCGATATGGTAGAGAATTGGAATTGATGAGTGAGCACGCTGTTTTGAATGCGAATTATCTCAGACACCAAATCATGAATCCAACCCAAGAACAGTTGAACTCCATTCACTCAATGCCCGTAGATGGTGCGCCTGCCGATTTTGTCAAGCATGAATTTACATTGAGCATGATGCCTCTAAAGGAAACCACTGGAGTTACAGGAAAAGATATTGCAAAACGCCTACTCGATTATGGCTATATGTCACCAACTCTTTACTTCCCGATGATTGTTCCAGAATGTTTGATGATAGAACCAACTGAAACCGAAAGCCGGGAAGTATTGGATAAATTCGCTTCTGACTTCTTGACAATTCTGAGCGAAGATCCAGAAGTAGTTCAATCTGCACCACATGATACAGATGTTAGGCGGGTGGATGAAGTACTTGCGGCTAGAAGTCTAGTATTGCGTAAGCAATTCGACGATTGATATCTAACACAGAATTCAATCTGCGCGAACCAAATATGAGCAACCTAACGCGTGTGTCGTGAAGGGGGCTCGCGACTCGGAATGGATGAGGGGTCAATCCCTATGGTATCCTGCTAGCGAATCAACTCCTGAGAATCTAATTGGAGAAGAAAATCCTTCCGAAAACTGGGAACTAGCCTCTGCCTCTGAAGTTGATAGAGGTTGGATGAGACAAAGGTTACAGCCATTAGGGCCAAGAATACTCTACACAACAGCATGGGCTCCATTTTTTTTCATCGCTTCCGCTATACCTTTGGCATTTCCGGGGCGCACTCCAGATGACCAATTGGTGGCAATATCGCTATTCTCTGCTAGCTGGTTTCTATTGTTACTTGGTTTTTGGAAATTACAAGATGGTTTACCGATTCCCATTGAAGGGCTATTGAAAAAATTCTATCCCTTTGACATCTTACTAATACTTCCCGCTGCAATATTTTTCCTACTACATATTCTGATCGATAGTCGCTTAGGTTGGCTTTCGTTTTTGCTTTTTGCCATCGCCCAATACCGCACAATTCAGAACCTTATTTCAGTGGCAGGTGAGAACTCTGCTCGGTGGCTTCTTCCAATCAATCCAGAAGACTACTCCGAAGCAGTGCTAAATGATGGTTGGATGAGCGTTTCAACTAATTTCAGAAACGGTACACTCGCACGGTGGCAGGGAGCACTTCCTGAATATACAGCGAATTTAATTGGAGTAACTCGAGGCGACTCAAGTTTTGTGGCATTCACTCTTATGCATCGTGTAGGTACAATACATGACGCATTTTCCGACACATTTGTTTCAGACCTCCGCTTTGCTTCTCTTCTTTCCTCGCCACCATTGCTGATTGCTGGAGAGGCGTGGCCGGAGAGGTTTCTTGCAACAACTGATGAGTAGATTTTGCAGTCGTTGCTTTCGGCAGGCATTTTAACCGGCCGTTATACGCTGTTGCATGGACATATGTGTTGTTCTAGGTTCCAAGTCAGACATGCCAATCGCTGAGAAATGCAAAGGGGTGCTGGAAAAGTTCAATGTCAGCTACCAAATTAGAGTTGCATCAGCCCATCGAGCACCCAAATATTTGGAAGGAATAATTGAGAAAGCAGAAGCCGATGGTTGTCAGGTTTTCATTGGAATGGCAGGTGTCGCAGCAGCACTCCCTGGAGTAATAGCCTCGATGACCACAAAGCCGGTAATCGGCGTTCCAGTCGGTGGAAAGGTGCCTCTCGATTCTCTTCTATCGATCGTTCAAATGCCACCGGGGATGCCAGTTGCAACTGTAGGTGTAGACCGTGGAGATAATGCCGGTGCTTTGGCTGTACAAATTCTTGCTACTTCCAACGAATCTCTAGCTGCAGCATATGCCGATTACAGATCAGCGATGACTGCAAAAGTGATTTCTGACGATGAATCTATTCAGGGGTGAAGTCATTGATGAACACCCAGATGCTAGTCGATGAGGCGATCGAAGCACTGGAATCACAAATTGATGATACTGCAATCATTGCCTGTTCAGGAGGTATCGACAGCTCGGTTGCAGCGGTATTAGCCCACCGTGCTGTAGGTAGCCTACTCCATTGTGTCTATGTCGATACAGGATTCATGCGCAAAGGAGAGACAGAAGAAGTTCGTGAGATGTTCAAGGAAATGGGAATCGAACTCCAAGTCGTTGATGCTTCTGATCGTTTCTTTAGTAATCTCGAAGGAATCACTGATCCGGAAGAAAAGCGCAAGGTAATCGGTGAACAATTCATTCGAGTTTTTGAGGAAGAACAAAGCAACTGCGGTGCAAAATTTCTCGTTCAAGGAACCATTGCACCTGATTGGATTGAATCAGGTGGTGGCGAACGAGATGTCATCAAAAGTCATCACAATGTAGGAGGATTGCCCGAAGACGTCGATTTGAAAATTGTCGAACCTCTGCGCGAATTCTACAAGGATGAGGTTCGCCAAATCGCTAGACAACTCGGTATCAAGTCAAGTGAAAGGCAACCATTCCCGGGTCCTGGATTGGCAGTTCGAGTTCTCGGCGATTTAACGCGGCCTCGTGTTGAGGCCTGTCGTGAAGCCTGTCACATCGTGGAGACTAGACTAAGAGAGGCGGCGGAGGAAGGGATTTGCGATCTTCCTTGGCAATACTTTGCCGCACTCCTTCCGGTTCGCTCTGTTGGCGTTCATGGTGATGCCAGAGTGCATGGCGAAACAGTCGTTGTTCGCGCAGTAACAAGTCTTGATGGTATGTCGGCACGCTATTCCCCAATACCACATGATGTGCTTTCAGCAATTAGCACAGAAATTACAAATTCTCTGAAAGGTCAGGTGAATAGAGTAGTCTACGATATCACTCATAAACCACCAGGTACTATCGAATGGGAGTAATTCAAATCGTATAATTTCTCCTGCCCTCGTTAGCGATTGATTGATGAAGGAATGTTCCAGCCGCAGGCTAGGCCGACATAGCTTAGTTGGTGGAGCGGCGGACTGTTAATCCGCAGGTCGCAGGTTCGAGTCCTGCTGTCGGCGCCACTCAATTCCTTCTAGCGAAAGCCGCAAGGCTAAGCATCGAAATTGCAGTCAAGATGCCAAATCCAGGTAATAATCCACTATCGTCATCTTCATTGAGATCACAAATTCCATCTCCATCTGAATCATCTGGAATACTGCTAGCATCAGTGGAAATTGTCAGACATTGCTGTTCAGCATAATCGGACCATCCATCGTTGTCATCGTCAAAGTCGGAATTATCTCCTTCGCCATCTCCATCGGTATCTTTGTGCTCTAATGAATCGAATTGGAAATCGTCGAATACGTCGGCGACACCATCATTGTCGTCATCGTCGTCTAATTCGTCACACTTACTATCTCCATCGAAGTTTGCTGGTACTGAATTGAGGTCTAATGGATCAGAGGCGCAGGCTGCTTCTTCAGCATCAGAGAATCCATCATTGTCATCATCTGTATCTGAATTGTCGGTTACTCCATCTCCGTCTGTATCTACAGGTGACGATGAGGCGTCTAGAGGGTCATATCCAGTAGAGATCTCGTACTCATCACTCCATCCATCACCATCATCATCATCATCTGAATTATCTCCAATTCCATCATTATCAGTATCTGCAGTTTCTAGAGGATTATTTGGGAATGCATCTTCATCATTGTTGACTCCATCGCCATCCCTATCGGAGTCCGAATTATCTCCTATACCGTCTCCATCCATGTCACTAGATTCGAATGGGTCTAGAGGAAATACGTCTGTGGCATCTTCCACTCCGTCACCGTCATCATCGAAATCTAGGAAGTCACATTCCGTGTCTGAATCAGAATCGATTGGCGTGGACCTTTCATCGAGTGAATCCGTTGAGCAATTTACCTCATCATAGTCTGACCAACCATCACCATCATCATCTGTATCTTCGTTATCACCAAGACCATCCAAGTCTGTATCCAACCATTCCGCAGCATTCGTTGGGAATACATCGTTATCATCAGTGACGCCATCATTGTCGTCATCATCATCGACTACATCACAAATCATGTCACTATCGTAATCATCTGGCAAAACCGAACTGTCCCTAGGGTCCGTTCCACAAACGGACTCATCATCGTCCGACCATCCATCATTGTCATCGTCTGTGTCAGCATTATCTCCAATACCATCCAT
>CALEIW010000193.1 GCA_937876055.1 uncultured euryarchaeote | reverse complement strand
ACTACGCCTTCCATGAATGGCTATTACAGACTGCAAAGGAGGCGACAGCATGACATTTTCAGTTCGACTTCCGAATGTCCCAGACCTTCCTGAACCTGCAATTGCTGACGACACTGAAGGCTGTATCCAATGTCAGATGGGTTCGAAGCTAGTTTTGTTCATCACAGGTCATTGCCATTGGATGTGTGATTATTGTCCACTTTCAGAGAATCGCCGCGAAATAGATTGGATGTTCGCAAATGAACGTAGAGTGGAAATTGGAGACTGGGATGCAGTAATCGAAGAAGCCCGAGCGATGAATGCTACTGGAGCGGGAATTACCGGGGGAGATCCAGTTATGGCAAGGGAGAGAGTTTTGGAAGCGTGTAAAATTCTCAAGAATGAATTTGGTGATGATTTCCATTTACACATGTATACCAGTATTCCATTCAAGGCTGAGTGGGCAAAAGATTTCGCCGAAGCCGGTTTGGATGAAATCCGCTTCCACTTCCTCGATTTGGAATCTGAGAAATACACCGAAACTATGGCCGCCTGTGTCGAATCTGGAATGTTAACAGGGGTGGAAATTCCTTGTGAGCCAGATAAGGAAATTGAATTGATGGAGTTACTCGAAATTATGCGAGATATGCCTGTTCAATTCCTCAATCTGAACGAATTGGAGATTACTGTGGGCAATCACGACAATATGGAAGTTCGAGGATTCAATTTATCTGATGAGATTACTGCTGGAGCAGCAGGTTCTGGGGAATTAGCTACACGGATGAGAGATCGAGTGATGGCAGCATCTATCGGAGCCCCTGACCCTGAAGATAACAAGGTTCGCGAGCCATATCCCTACCACCTGAAGTTCTGTACTGCCACATACAAAGACAGTGGACAGTTACGTCGCCGTTTCATCCGTAGAGGTGAACATACTATTTCTCCACATGAAATTCTAACCGAAGATGGTACACTTCTATTCGGAGCTATTGATTGTGGGCAGGAAGACTCAGAGAGTTGGATAGATGAAATTCATTCTGAGACGGGGTTGCCAAAGAGATTCATGTTGTATGATTCTGAGAATGAAAGAATTGAACTTCCGTTATCGATAGCCGAAGAGTTAGTCGATGAAATCGATGCACCAATTTCCTTAGTTGAAGTGCATCCAACTCACGAAAGATTAGAGATGACAGTGGTATATCTAAATCGTTGAGTTCATGTACTCTCGAGATAGATAGCAGGGTATGCCGGTACGGACGTATGATGCGGAGGCGACAGGTGTCGACCCATTTCGACGTCTTTCGGCATCTCAGGTAAACCTCTGGAAGGCTTGTCCTCGTCAGTGGTATTACGCCTATGAAGAGAGGCTAAAAGGTCCGATGCCACCTGTTATTATTCGCGGAAATGCTGCAGAGGAATGCATCTGCAGAGTTCTTCGTGATTCTCCTTCTCTAATTTCTCCCGATGCTTCTGACAGTCTTATTTCACCATTGAATGAAAATGGTGCTCCAGATTGGGAAGACGAAGGAAATTGGATGGCTACTAGACTTTCATCTAGGCCTGTAGAAGACTGGCCTACTAGTAGAGAGGCGCTTATGGAATGGGCTCTTTCACGAGTTGAAGTTCACTTTGATAGGTGCTGGGAGGCAGCGGTTGAAGATTGGCAATCAACACAAAACAGAGCTGGCTCGTTGGAGGATGTTGAACCTGAAGAATGCATAGAAATGATACATCAAGGAATCAAGATGCATCTCGATGAAGTCGAGAAATGTATGGCTGCGAATGGCGGCCCTAGACTAGAATCTTGGAGAAGAGGAGAAGCTCGAGATGAAATCCCTGCACCAGATGGATTCCCTCTACATTGGAATTCTCCACATCCATCTGCCCAAAGCGAAGGCGAAGTGACTTGGTGTGAGGCTTGGGAAATAACAAGGCCTTGGTTTGTGGATCCAGATTCAAAGTCATTTACTCAAACAACCTGTATCCCAGAGGGTTGGTTCCAAGGCGAATATGATTTGGTATATCGCTGGGATGACTCGATCAATATAGTCGATATCAAGGCAAGTATCGGAAAAGGAGATCGTTCTTTCAGTTATGTAGAGCAATTACGACTCTACGCTTGGCTTTGGTGGGAATCTCATTCACGCTCTGAACAAGTCAACAATCTAGAAATTTGGTACCTTGGTACTGGCACGGTAAAGTCAATTAAACTTCCAGAAATATCTGAGATGGAGACTTACCAAAAGGACATTGCTGAACTGTATCAACTCTTGAGAGCGGAAAACCCATCGATAGAAGATTGTCCACCGGAGCCTGCACCATTGAGGCATTTTGACGCTGGTGGGGTGCCTGCAGAACCGCATATCGACCCAAATCCATTAGCTAGGTGCAAGGGCTGTGAATACAGAGGATTCTGTCCTAAAGGAGATCATGATCTAGAATTAACAGCTGAGAGGAGAATCGAACGTCTAGGTCATGCATGGCCACTTACTCCATTGGGTGAAATTGAGCCTAGGGTTGATGCAATAGGAGAAGTGATTGGCCTATCGGGTCCAGAACTACTCCAAGATGGTACAATCAAGGTAAATTTCAGGTTGCAAGATGGATACGATCGGGCGAAGGTACAACCTGCATACAATGGCGGCCCGAGTAAAATTAGCCGCTCTATTGCAGAAGGCACTCGAGTCAAGGTTTCCAATGCATTACCTAGCCTTTGGCGGGGCGAATTACAACTCAACCTAGATGCTGATTCAGAAGTAAGTATAGCCGATGAGGATGATTCTGCACCTGTTGTTGATGTAGAGACTCGAGTCAGTATTGTAGCAAGAGTTTGGTCGATTGATTCCTTCCCAGATGGGGTTGGTAATACTCGTTGGGCTGCTACACTCGTGGATGCGACAGGTTCGGCCCAAATTGTTGCATTCAAGCAATTCATTCCTTTGAGTGCGGCTGCGGTGAAGCGTGGAGATACTATTGCAATCTTAAATGGTGAGAAAGGAGAGTGGGGCGGTCGCCCTCAAGTCAAATGTGGGCCTGGAACTAAGGTTGTTATTGTCTCAGATGCAGAGGATGTCCCTGAATACTAAATTGAATGCCAGTGCCGGGAAAACCTTCAATTCTATTGATTCATTGAGCGAATTGAAACAATATGGTGTTCGAATTAATTGAGATAGCAATTATCATCGGTGCTGGATATTTCTCAATATTTGAATGGATCAAGAAAAAGGATATCAAATCCAATGAAAAAAATGATTTTTTCATACCTGCTTCATTTCTGGTGGTTGGAATTATTTTTGCATTTACGATAGGAGTAGATGGAGAGGGCTTTTTCTTTCCTTTTGCCTCGATGATTTGTGGGGTTGCAGCTGTGCCTTTAGTAATCTCTCTGGTGTTAACCGGAATGGCTCAAGATCAGCAAAAGTTGGATGGGGATCTAACCTACAATGAAGGAGATAAATTTTGGATTATCCAAGATAAGTTATCACCTCTAAGTTCTGAATTAGAGCAATTCGACGGTCAGGAAGGTGAAATCACTGAGGTAAATGCTGATCGAAGTGTTGAGATGAAATTTGCAGATGGCTCGGTTGGTAATTTTTGGTTGACTAATCTGAGCAACATTCCTCCAGAACCACCAAAGTCCGAGAAGAAGGGTTGGTGGCAGTGATATTTGGCGCCGAGAGAGGGATTTGAACCCCCGAGTCCAAGGGACAGTGGATTTCGAATCCACCGCAATACCGGGCTATGCGATCTCGGCAGTAAGTTCGCCACCTGCGATTTGGTCATAAGTCTGACTAGCCTCCCTTGGGTTGATGCGAATTACGGTGAATCATGAAGACGGTGGCCCAAGTATAGTTGAGGCTGATGCCCCGATAAGTATCGCCGAAGTTTTGAACAGGCTCGATATTGCAAGTTCTACAGTACTTGCAGTACTCGGTGAAACTATTGTTCCTCATTCGTCTACAATCAGTGAAGATATAGAAATCGAACTAATTGTAGTATCAAGCGGCGGTTAAGTCCCCGCGAAGAATAGTTCCTGGCTCTTGAGTGACTATTTCCTCATTTTTCCGCATTACATCTGCCTTGTTCCCAAGCAGTTCATACGAATCATTTCTGCATCTAAGGAAAGATCCTTCATACAAACCAATGACTGGAGTATTGTTGGTTTGGTGGTATTCACTGACTCTTCTTGCACGGGTTTCTCCAAAGTGTTGTTGAAATTCTCCTTCTTCAGCTTCCCGATACCAAATTCCTCCGGGGTGATAATGGGGATTAATCTGAAATGGAACGATACCAAATGTTTCGAATGAAGGAACCATTGTAACTGCCATATCATTGGTTGTCTGCATACTAGGGCAGGCGACATTTGCACCTGCACTAACTCCAGCATAGGGCACTCCTCTATGCAATACTGCCTCTCGAATTGGTTCAATCAAGCCTCTTTCGTGTAGGGCACGGACAAGTAACCAGGTGTTTCCACCGCCAACGTAGATTCCATCCATTGCCTCGATGGCGGCTAGTGGGTCATCGAATTCATGTAACCCTACTAGTTCGTATCCTGATTGCCCAGCAAAATCCTGCATCCTTTCGGTATAACCTGCATAATCATTAGAGGCAAAGGGAACAAAAACGACTCTTTCGCAATCAGCAAAATTTTCCGACATTAAGTTACGATACAATTCTCTACGTTCATTCGTGCCGATTCCGCCACTTCCTAGCAGTGCACGCATTTGCTTCACCATTCAGACGTAGAAATCATCTGTGTCAGCGGGCATCCCAAGGTGTTCCTCGATAGATCCACTGACTTCTATACTCGCGAGTAATTTCCTTGCGGTCTCTTCCGTCGTGTCTAAGTCGATTCCAAGTGGTAGACCAAGTGCTTCCTCAATCCAACCCGCAAGCCTGTCCGCGGCAATGACATCTGCTGAAGCACCAACTGTATCAGCGACTAATGCAACTGCTGGAACTTGATGTATTGAAGACAGCGAGACCAAAAGCCCAGCAACCCCAATCATTCCTGCTTCGGGTTGAGATTGACTAACTTCGATATCATTGGCTTGGAGATTGCTACGTACCTTTGCATCTGCACAAATGACGTGGATTGCTTTCTCTTCAACTTCAGAAGCCAGCCCAGCCAGCACCAATAGTTGAGGAGTCGATTTTGCCATCTCCAAGATAGCCTGCGCGACCTCGTATTGTCCTGTTGCAGTCATTGGCTGTAACTCACCAGTCACCGTCACAACATATCTTCCATCGGACAACATTACTCGATGGACTAGCATTGATGGTGGAGCTAGTAGTCCATCTTTGTCCAGAGTAGAGTGAGGGGGCATATCTGGATGGAGTATTCTCGCAATTAGTGCCGAGGGGTTGTTTTCTACCAATGCGTCAACAACCAATTTGCCAACATTCCCTACACCAGGCACGGCCTCTAACAAAGCCACATGTTCAGGTAATGAATCCCCAATCAACCAATTTATCTGTGCACGACTCATTCGTCCTCCTCCTTTCGAGGAGTAGGTAATGATTCGATCCATTCGTCACTTCCAGCGTCTTCTCGCTGTCTTCGGCGTGCTCCTTGAGCATCTTGTGGCGAGTATTTCAATGGTGCAGCGGAAGTCATTTTACCTCCGCACTCCTTGCATTTTTCAGCAAGCCCATACTCGCCACAAGCGGTACACCGTTGTAGTCTCGTCCGAGCCATCCCGATTCCTCAATAAGCATGTCCGCTTTCAGAGGTCTTTGAAGTAGTAGCATACATATTGGCGATTTACATGCGTTCGATATCGATTGAGCCTTCAACCGAAGCGATTGATTCTGTGACAGCGGTTTGAGCGTTTTCCCACATTCTTTCGGCGGTCTCGTAATCTGGAGCATTGATATCGACTCTATATTCAGGGGCACCATCGTAATGACAGGTTAGTGTTGCATCTTCCTCGCCTTCTGCAACCGCTTCTGCGGCAAGAAGCGCATCACGTATTGCATAGACACCCTCTGAACCCCAAACTTCGATGTTGAACTGGCCGCGAATCTCAACAAATGGAGGTATGATATTCTCTACCGCTAATTCGATTACCGTGGACATCCAATCTCCACTAAAGCCGTTGTCGGATAATGCAGTTTCAGAAATCGCACATTCCTCTAGGGCTCCATACAGGGTTCCAAACATCTCAGTCATCTCTTCGGAAATCTCGGTGGTTTTTTCTTCACTCCATCCATTTCTTTCAGCGACAACACCCATGATCTGGTTAGCACGTTGTTCATTCTTCCAACTTTGAATAGTATCTCTTCGACGTTCTTCTGAAACACTCTTGATTGACAAATCAACTCTTTCTCGATCTTTCTTGACTCCAATTACTTTGGCGACGACCCGCTGCCCAACTCGAATGTGGTTACGTATGTTCTTGACCCATCCAGAAGCCACTTCACCAACGAAAACAAATCCTTGACGGGAACCGTATCCGTCTAGACTAAGATAAGCTCCGTTTTCTCGGACATTACTCACTGTGCAAACTAGTAATTCGCCTTCTTCAGGCCAATTATCGTTAGTCTCAGCCATTCTAATTCAGTCCCCTTCACTCGAGGACGTCTACGATTGTGCTACCAACTAGCTCGGCTTTACCACCTGCAGGGCGGGCCAATGTGGAACCGCAAATTGAGCAGGAAATCTGGGTTGACGCCCTTTCGAAAATAATAGTCTCATGACCGCAGTCACGGCAGTTTACTCGCAAGAATTTTGCATCTCCCATGATATCATCTCTCCACGAGTTCAAACTTCTTTGCTCTCTGTGAGGCAGGCTGGTGAGCCTTTCCAGTCTCGGAGCAACGGTAGAGTAGGTTGACGCGCTTGGTTGGCTTCTCACCAGAGGGCTTTGGACGAGGGAAACCTCGATATCCAGATGTAGCCTTACGGAATCTTCGCTGACCCCATTTTAATTCGGAAGCGCGTCGCTTCTTGACTCGCTCGACTGTGTGCTCAGTATGCTTACCAGCCGACGGGCTGTAGCGCATTACCTTACGTGGCATCTTGACCATTACTGAGCACCTCAACGTCTTACGACGTCGCGCCCACCTGTGACCCATATTTGATTGTGTCGCGACAAGGCGGGCGTACTCTAGGGGCGAAGTGTCTTATTTTTGCCTAAATTGAAGATAGTCAATTCAAAGAATCTCCCCCCGCCCCAACAGCCATGGTCTTCTGGGTGAATCAGGCACTCCTGAGCATCACCCTAATGCTAGCGGCATTCTCTATGTGGAGGATGGGTCCTGCCTTCAAGCGTAGTAAATTCGCTGGACCTGTAGCATTAATCGGGCTTGCAGGACTGATATTTTTGCCTGAACAACCTCTGTATTTCGAATCAGATTATCATCGCTGTGAGTTCATTTCATTTTGTAACGACGATGGAAGAGAATCTTATCTCAAAGTGGTTGTTTGGTCGTTAATATCCATTTCATCTGCATTTATCGGTTGCCATACGATAATCCGAGGCTCCCGAATATACTCAGAACGGAACCTTCCTGTCTTAGCAATTGGGTGGTTTTTCCTTGGGTTGTCCTGGTGGACTATTGCCCAAAGCTCATGGTTTGCAGACGCCTATAGCAGACTAGATGTTCTTGCCTGGATGGTTTGTTTTCTATTTGGTATCGCTGCCACTGTATACTTATTTTTCCACATCATTAGGTTTACTGAGAAGATTACCCCCAAAGACCCACCAATTGACCCCCTCGATGCTAATGAAAGACGTTTGGTTACTGAAATGATTAGAAGAAACATAGGAGGTGGAAATTAATGGTTAGTTTTGACTTTTCATTTGCTGGTATTGGGTCCTTAGGAGCAATGATGCTAATCGCACTGGTTTTTCTTTCCTACTGCTTTGCAATCCATCTAATCGTAACTTGGAATCCCTATCATCGTCCGGTTATTCCTCTGGTTTCTTCTCTAATTCTTAGTTTAGGCCCGATGTTAGCAATGTCAATGGAAAAAGATGGAACCACTTCAATTTCGGAAATGCTAGAGGTCGCTTTCTTGTTTACTACATTGGGACTAGGAGTGATCGTTCTTTGGATGCCATTTATTCTCGTATTCGTCACTTTTCAAATGATTATTGTGTCCAGAAAAAGTCCGTCGGAAGACCCCCTTATGGAGATGTTAGATAACTAACTCGAGTTTTTGTTTGCCATTTTCTGCTGGCAAACCCGTTGCAATCCTTTGGGTAATGCTCATAACAAGCCCGTCGGTCGCCGCGTTGTCCTCAGAGGTGGTAATCGTGTCAAAGGGAACTCCGAGCATGGGCAAGAAGCAAAAGTCCACGCATATTCGATGCCGACGCTGTGGTCGACATTCCTACCACAAGCAAAAGCGCGCTTGCTCTTCATGTGGCTATGGTGAATCTGCACGTCGCCGAAAATTCCGTTGGAGCAAGCGAAACCGATCTATGGCCCAGCACAAGAAGTGAAGACTTCGCTCCGGAAATGGCTAAGTCCTTACTGAATCAGCGAGAGACGATTCCCGATGTGTGGTATCATAGGTCTCGTCGGGCACCCAGATAGTCAGGTAGGTTCGGCACTCTACGATGGCTTACTTGTTTTACAGCACCGGGGGCAGGATGCTGCTGGTATAGTAACCAGCGATTCTAGCAATATTTCGCATAGAAGAGCGAATGGTCTAGTCCGAGATGTCTTCCGCCTTCGTCATATTCAGTCTCTTGAAGGTTCGATGGGAATAGGACACGTTCGATACCCGACTGCAGGTTCTGCATCAGCCTCAGAGGCTCAACCATTCTACACCAACTCACCATTTGGTGTAAGTCTGGCACACAACGGGAATTTAACAAACCCAGAGGAAATCATTGATTCCTTACTAGAAAGGGATCATCGCAGAATCAATACTAGTTCGGATTCTGAGGCCTTGCTGAATCTATTCGCTGCTGAAATTCAGCGTTCAATCAATGGCCGTAGAGGTGGATTAGACGCACTTAGTGATGAAGATGTTTTCCGGGCTATAAGGGCCATTAACGATTCTGTCGAAGGCTCATATTCAGTTGTTACAATGATTACTGGTTGGGGCATGGTGGCCTTCCGAGACCCTCACGGAATTAGGCCTCTAAGTATTGGGACTTGTGAAATCGACGGATTTACTGAAACTTTAGTAGCATCTGAATCCGTCGCTATGAAGGCACTTGGGTTTGAAACAGAAAGAGATGTCAAGCCCGGGGAAGCAATTGTTGTTAGGATGGATGGAACTAGATCCTCAAGGATTTGTGCAGATTTACCTAGTCACACTCCTTGCATTTTCGAATATGTTTACTTTGCACGCCCCGATTCTCGTTTGGACGGAGTGTCTGTCCATGGGGCAAGGTTAGCCATGGGTGCGAGGTTAGCGAATCGTATTGATGAAGAATTTCCTGATCATGCGATTGATTGTGTAATCCCGGTCCCCGATAGTGGCAGAATTGCGGCTCTTGAATTGGCCAGGGAGTTAGGTGTATCGTATAGAGAGGGCTTCGTAAAGAATAGATACATTGGTCGAACATTCATTATGCCTGGACAGGCCATGAGAAAGGATTCTGTGCGAAAGAAACTAAACACGATTAGACATGAATTTGAAGGAAGAAATGTACTAATTGTTGACGATAGCATCGTCAGAGGAAATACGTCCAGAAGGATTGTTGAGATGGCTAGAGAAGCGGGCGCAAAAAAGGTCTACTTCGCCTCAGCAGCACCACCTGTAGTTCATCCAAATGTGTATGGAATCGACATGCCTGCAAAGCATGAGTATGTAGCTCATAATCGGACCTCTGAAGAGGTAGGTGAAGCGATTGGTGCTGATTGGTTAATCTATCAAAAACTCGAGGATTTAGTCGAATCATGTTTGGGTGCAGGAGATAGCCGTCTTGCAAACTTTGACTGCTCCTGTTTCGATGGTCGCTATGTTGCAGGCAGAATCGACCAAGCATATCTGGATTCCTTAGAAACCAAGAGAAAAGATTCCGCTAAGGCCTAAAGTTGGGTAATTTTCACTCGTCCATTTACCCGACATTGTGAAAACCACTAACGCTGGGTTGAGGCTGTGAAGTTTGACAGTTTGCCGACAATCGAGGCCTTTGCTGAGATTGAAATGCTTGAGGATGTGGTGTCTTCTTGTGTGCTTGGCAACTCTCGCTTTGCAGTAGGTACTATCGACGGTAAACTGCAAATTTTTGAGACGGATAATCTTCTACAGGAAGCCGAATTTGATTCGGCAATTATCTCAATAATCGACTCGGGTGAGAAAGTAGTCGCAGCATCGGCTATAGGTCAAATTAAGTCAATTAATGAATCACCTAGTTGGCAACATGAAATTCAATCAGGAATTGAACATATGATATCTCTAGGGGATGTGATCTGTATATCAGACACCTCTGGATCGATTATCTTCCTTAACTCAAAAGGAGATAAGGAAAGAACGCAATCTCATGGAGATGTAAATCGCCTGGCACATTCTGTAGATGGGAATTATTTTGCAATCGCAAAAACAGATGGGACGTTACTCCTATCAAGCAAATCCGGAGAAATTCTACAAGAATCCTTTGCCGATCCTGAAGACGTTGAAACAATCTCGCAAATTTGTTTCCGGTCAGATGGTATTCTTCTAGCCTGTCGAGATTCTCTAGGTATGACTCTAGATGAGCGACCCGAAAATCGTCTAGAGTGTTGGCATCCTCAGAGGGGACTCCTGCATACTACTGAGTTACCAGCCATGGCAACTAGCATTCTTGCAACCGAGGATGGTGCAATAGTCGGTTGTCAAAATGGAGCGATATTACGATTTAGAATTGGTAAGGATGTAGAGGAATTACTAATTGTTGATAATTCGGTTTCTTCAATAATTCAGTGGGATAAAGATTTGATTATTGGTACTTGGTTTAATGCAATGAGGATATCATCTAGTGGCGAACTAATTTGGTCCTATGAGCATGAGGGTTTAGTGAGTGAAGTTTTGGCAATCAGTTCAGATTTAATCACAGTTATTGGCCAATCACCGGCGGGCCAAAACCCCGCATCAGTTGTTTTACTTGAACCGAATTCCGAACCTATAATCCCAGAGGATGAGTCATTTGTCTATGAGTTTAGCAATAATACTCCAAATGAGTTTGCAGGTGGCTTGAGTGATGAAGAGATTGCCAAAGCAGAAGCACCTCCTCTTCCATCCATTGAAACTAATGAATTGATGGATGCACTGGATGAGGAATTAGAGCATATCGAAGAAGAGAAAGTTATTTCTGAGGCTGATTTATTAGAAGATTTATCCGCATCTGCAAAAGCGATTAATCTTCCACCTATTGCAGATGCTGGTGAGGATAAAACAATCTCAGCCGAAGAGGATAATACTGCAACTATTCTTCTAGATGGCTCGAGATCATACGACCCAGACGGGAAGATTGAGTCATATGCCTGGCAGGACTCAAAGGGCAATGTCATTGGTGACTCAGCGCAAGTTAGAGTTCGATTGCCTTTGGGAACTCATCCGTTTGAACTAACCGTTGTCGATGATAAGGGAGCGGCCACAAAAGCCATGGTTACAATTAGGATTCAATAATCCCATTCAAAGCGCCGCTAAGGCTGATTTGAGAGCAGGAACTGCTTCTTCCCAAGTAGCGACGATTCCGTAGTCTGCAACGCCGAAAATAGGTGCGTCAGGATCCTTATTTATCGCTACGATATACTTTGATGAACGCATTCCTGCGAGGTGTTGAATCGCACCTGAAATACCTACTGCGATGTATAGTGAAGGTGTAACGGTCTTTCCTGTTTGTCCGACTTGCATACTGTGAGGCATCCCCCACTCGTCAACAACAGCTCTACTCGCTCCAACCGCTGCCCCAATCAAGTCAGCAACTTCCTCAAGATGTGAGAAATTGTCTTTTTCTCCGATTCCTCTTCCACCAGAGATAATGATATCAGCTTCTGATACATCGAGTCTTTCGCTTGCCTTCGAGATGGCCTCTTTGACAGCAATAGAAACATCCGCGCTTTGGTCGACGACGTTTACAGCAGCACTACCGCCTGAACCCGCAGCGTCGAATGCGTTTGCTCTCAATGTAATCACACAATCACCTGAGACCGTTGAAGTTTCAACTGCCTTTCCTGAATATATTGGGCGAGTGATGGTAATTCCTGAGGCTAGGCCAGTGGCGTCTTGAATAATTGGAATCCCTTTCTTTGCCGCCACTCTTGAAGCGACTTCCCGACCAATCGATGTAGCTCCAGCAATTACTACTCCTGAGCATTGTGAAGTGATTGCACTAGCCCATGCACCACCATCGAATGTTGAGAAGCAATCGCCTACTACCGAGACGACCTTTGAGACCCCATCTATGCTTGCTGCATCCTCAGCCCCTATACCACCTGGGACTACGACAGTAGGTGCGGCGCCAAGTGAACTTGCAGCTCCTACTAGTTGCGCGGTAATTGGATGGATTGAATTGCCCGAAGTTTCTGCGATTACTGTACATTCCATACTTTCTCCTCCTCAAATTACGTTTGCCTCATCTCGAAGTTTACTTACCACCGTAGATACTGATTCGGCACCTTCAAACTTCTGACCAGGTGGTTTTTCCGCTGGTGGGGAATGTGAATCTACACTAACGCCAGTCGCGCCAATATCTACTCCTAATTCATCGACGGACCATGTTTCAATGGGTTTTTTCTTCGCCATCATTATCCCTCTGACATTAGGTCTGCGCATCTCCGTGACGCCCTTATCGAAAGCAAATACACAAGGTGCAGAAACTGCCACCATTTCGTGTCCCGCTGAACTTGGGCGAGTAGCTGTATATTCACCTCCATCAGAGGAGACTTCGGATACTAGAGTGACACAGGATGCTCCGATTAGTTCCGCGACCCCAGGTCCTGTTGAACCCGCATTGGTATCTGCGGCTTGTTTACCACAGAAAATCACCGAAGCCCCGGATTTTTGAACCGCTGCTGCGAGAAGATTCTGAACTTGAGTTGAGTCAAGATCGTTGATATTCTCTACCGAGACATGGACTAGGTTATCCGCTCCCACTGCTGTAGCATCACGAAGTAACTTTTC
>CALEIW010000192.1 GCA_937876055.1 uncultured euryarchaeote | reverse complement strand
CTAGTAAGTAGATTAGAATCAAGATTTTCAGTAAATGTATTCCCTCCAACTGAGACGCTGATAACATATCTATTTGCATCTAAAGGAAGAGCGTTGGATGAATAGAAATCTCCCACGTTAATTGTAATCTCTCCATAATCGCCTCGACTATCTTCTTTGTTTATCTTGAATGATTGAACTTCATTCATAACTTCACTACCAGATTGGCTGATACTGATTGTTGCATCGTGTGAACCTGAACCACCGTTTTGCCTGATTTTAATTGTCATTTCAGAGCCATCATCATCGAACTCTATCTCGCCTAGAGTCATGTCTCCAGTCAGTACAATGGATAGTAACGCTGGTGTCCCTAAAAGAAGAATGAGTGCCATAAATATAGAGCCGGCTACAGTTCTATTTATCCCGGCTCCACCTGCCATTGATGGAAGTCCTCCATCCAACCTCCACCATACGAATGAGACCGAGATGAGAATTACAATCAGTGAAAGCACACTGGAGGGGATTACGGGAATTATCCCGCCGAACCACATCAAAAAGAAGAATGGCAAGACCATACCCAATGCGATAGTTCCGAGAATGTTGCCAATACTGGGGGAATCGTTTGATTCATTAGGTGAAGATGCCGCTACAGCGACTATCTCATCTGCTGGTTGTTGAACGTCCATAGCCTTCTTCAGCAAACCGCCATCACTCATGTCAGTAACCTCTCAATTGAGCAAGGCGTCCCTAGCGTCGGTTATCAACCCAATGCCACCATAGGTGGCAGAGCACAGATTATCGATGATTAGAACAAACGTGCATCTAGAGGTTCTAGTTCGTCAGATTCCTCATCATTAGTTAGCCTTGAGGATCTACCTGCAAATGCTGCTGCTGCTAGAGCGGAAATCATCAATGTACCAATCAATTCGAAGCCTGGAAGGTAAACACCTCTGATGTAAATCGTCATGGTTTGAATTTGGTAATTAGGGATACCTTCCGTTCTCACCGAATATTCAGACGTAGCTTTGAATTGTAAGGAGAAATAAGTATCCGTCCAACCTTGATTCTTTGGAGTTCTCATCTGAACTCTAATCTTCTCTGGAGGCGCCATAGATTCTATTTCCACACTTACCAACGGAATGCTTAGTTGGAATCCGTCATCATTCAATTGATCATAATTTTCAATTTCAATATTGAATCGATCCAGGGCATTGCCATCGTTGTAGACATCGAATACCAAGTTGTAATCAACCTTCGGACGTAATTGCAAGAAAGCGACTTCGGATGCTACTCGAAGTCGACTGAACTGACGAATAATCGCCATGACGTTAGCAGCTGATGGTTCGCTAGTAACCGGGACTCCATTAGCCATTGTCACCTCGGCACTGACCGTTACTTGGTGCTGTCCTTCAGGCGCCCGGAGTTCAGCTCTGACTAGAACCTGGAAGGACACTTCAGAGCCTCCTCCAATAGACATAGTAGCGGGGCCGGAGAAGGCTAATACACCTGCTTGAATTTGAATTCTTACCTTTTCTTGATGAACGGTTGGATTCTCAATTCGACAATTGATAATACTCGATCTGGTTGCACCAGGATAGACATCAATTGGTTGCGGTTGGTCACATGTCAAGGTGATGTCAGGAACCGCACCTTGAGCTTGGACAGGTGTTGCCGCAGCCCACGTGCTTAGGAAGTACACGAGCAATATCATTAGGGCAGGTCGAACCTTGCTTGCAGTGCTCATCACCTCGGGGCCGACTTAGGCCGTATTTAGGGGTTAGCACCGTCGGCTTCGCTGTATTCCATTTTCTAACCACTAATTCTTGTTTGAGATTACTGTTTGGTTCAGAGATTTCCTGAATGTTATTAACCAACAAAATTAGCATAATTTGGTGGACCCGACCGGATTTGAACCGATGGCCACTCGGTTATGAGCCGAGCGCTCTAACCAACTGAGCTACGGGTCCTGAATGACTCTCGACAGCATCAGCGAGATGAACCTTATTCTCCTTCGGCAAGAAAATTCAGTCAAAAAGTCCTAAGTTTATTCAGAATTTTTGTCGAATATCTCTGTTTCCAAACACTGAATATTCAAGCATTAGAAACCTGTCGGCAACACATGGCGAAGCTTTGGGTGATGTTCTTCACATCTCTTTTGCTAGTATCAACAATGAATTTCTATGCAGTAATCAGAGAACCCGATTTGATTGAAATTGACGAGATTCATGAATATCCTAGGGAATCTGTGAAGGTCAGAGGAGTGCTAACTAGTTTCGTCGTAGACCCATATGGTGAACAAGCGGACAGAATAGACCTGCAAGTTCGAGAAGTGGATGGCCACTCTGTAGTCGAGGTCCGATGGTTTGTAGACCGAGATAATGAAATTCCTCCCATTGGAACCATAATCACTGTCGAAGGAGAAGTGACTGAATGGAATGGTCGAATTTGGTTGTCATCAAACGGTTACGGCGCAATAGTGTGTGCTGATTCCGATTGTGACTCAGTAGAATACACGGCTATGCAATTGGTCGAAGTTGCGATGAATCCTCAGAACTTCGCTAACATGTCGGTAAAAGTAGACGGTTATTTGTCAGAATCTCTCGAACCAGATGTAACATATCATTCATTGAGCCTAATGGATAACCCCTCCTATGGAAATGCGGACCATTTATTGTACATGCAAGTAGAAGGGCGAGTGATCGATTGGATTGAAGCCGGAAGTCATGTGGAAGTTTCTGGTTGGCTACAATATGATCAGCGTTCCCTTCGCTGGAGATTGCTAGTACAAGCAACCGCAATTGAAGTTTTGAACGAAGGATCCGTCGTTGACTTATCGTGGGAATTAGAACCCTACACACTGACCTATGAAGTTGGCAAGAATGTATCAATTGAAGGAACTGCAACCCAATCATCCAGCACTTGGTGGTTAATCGGGGATTCTCCAACTGACCGACTCTGTTTATTGCCTTCACAAGAAGATGTAGATGCAGGATTGGAAGGTGTCGAAAGAAAATGGTATGGTCGGTTGGTTTGGTCAACAGATGAGGCAACCATCTGTCTAAGAGCAGATGGATATACGGCGGAAAATAACGCAGGTAATTTCGGAGATGATGTAACTCCTCTACTAGATGTTGCTGAGAATCCATTTGATTACCTTAATCAGAACCATACATTCGAAGGATGGATTACTGACCCTATATCTCCAGATTACGACAAAGGATACGTCGGGGACGGACCAGATTACTTCGCCCGACAAACCAAATTGAGAATTCACCTAATTGGTGAGCATGCAGAATATATCGAAGGTGGTCAATCAATACGATTCAACGCGACAATAATTTGGTCAGAAAGTGAAGGACGAGTCATTCTTGAAGCCCGATCTTGGACTCTAGGTCAGCCACCATCGCCAAACACGCTGAACTGGGGAGATGGTTACAACTCATGGAAATGGGACATTGGAAAGTTGGTAATAATCAATGGAGAGGTGATTATGGACGAGGATGGCAATCAATGGATTCAGAGATCTGGGTCTGAAGAAAGAGTCTGTTTACTTGGAGACGGTACAGAGGCAAGCCAAACTGAAGGGGAAGGACCTCTTGATTGGACTGGAAGATTATCTACAACAGAAGATTCTGTTGGGAACACAATGCAATTCTGTATAGATGTCAGATGAGGTGTTGAAATGGACCCTTGGTTAATCGATTTTGGTTGGTTAATTGGTTCATTTATTTTTGGAATATTCCTTGGTTGTTTAACCGGCTTAATACCGGGATTCCACGTAAACAACGTCGCTCTGATTGCTTTGTCGCTATCACCTGTTGCTGTCGGCATTGGTATCCCCTTAGACGCAGTAGCGGGAATTATCGTTGCCTGTGGAACTGTTCACACATTCCTCAACTACATTCCGAGTGCATTGGTTGGAGCACCCGATGACAACATGGCACTCGCATTGCTTCCAGGACATAGGATGTTGATTTCAGGTCAAGCCGCTCAAGGCGTTGCATATTCCGCTCGCGGCTCCCAGATGGGTATGTTGATGTCAATCCCTCTGCTTATCGTTGCGCGCTTACTTTTCGGAGACAATCCAGGATTAGGGTTGTATGAAGCTAGCCGTGAGCAATTACCATGGATTCTATTATTCATCTCCGTATTCCTAATTTTGACTGAAACAACTCGATTGCCATGGCCGGTTTGGTCGCAAAAAATTACTCAGAAACTAAAATGGCCATTGAAAAAACCATTAGAATTTACGATACCAATGGGTAGACTCAGCATTCGAAGACGATATGATGCGATTGATTTCCGACTTGGAGAAAGTTCAAGGGTTGCCGGAATACTTGTTGCAACAGCCTATTTCTTACTTACCGGATTCTATGGATGGGCGGTATTCGAATTACCTGCGAGATCACCGGTTGGCATCCCGTCTGCTTCATTACTATTCCCAAGTTTAGCAGGCTTATTTGGTATTGCTAATCTAATTGATATCTACGTAACAACAAGCGAAATCCCACCCCAAGAACAAAATTGGGAAATGCCAGACCCTAAACCCCTAGCAGTTCCAACATTCCTTTCGGCCGTGGTTTCGTCTGTTATGGCAATCCTTCCAGGAATGACTGCGGCACAGGCAACTGTCGTAGTCATGAGTGCTCGAAACTTTTGGGGCAAACTTACCGACCCCAATTACATTCCAGCAGATTTCGAGCATGGAACTCAACCCGGATTTGAACAGATGCCGCAGATGATGGTGTTTGAGGGCATGGAAGACCTAGCAGAAGATGACCGTTTGTTATTCCAAGAGGCACTCTCCGAAGCGGGTGCCACACCAGACTTGGATTTGGTAAATAATAATCAACAAAGAGACCTAGAGATTATTGCGATTCTTTCGTCTGTCAACACCGCTGTTACTGTTATGGTTCTAGGTTTCCTATACATGGTAGGAAGACCACGTTCTGGAGCCGCTCTAGCATTGAACATGATGTATCCGATCGATATTTGGAATGCTGTTGAACCACCTGCCGATTTCGTTAGGTTGCTGGCAATA